>JABDRK010000105.1 GCA_013041785.1 Eudoraea sp. | reverse complement strand
CCCTGGATCTGGCCAAGTAATTCCTGGAACGAAAAAATGATATTCGGAAGCGCTTTGTAAAATTCGACTGGACGAAACTAAAAGGTGAGCGTCTACGTGTACATGGGGATTACCACCTGGGGCAGGTCCTGGTGCAGGAAGGGGATTTCTACCTCCTGGATTTTGAAGGGGAGCCAGAAAGTACTATCCGCGACCGTAAGGTAAAACAACCCCCTCTAAAAGATGTGGCGGGCATGTTCCGCTCTTTTCATTACGGTATCTATGCCACTATATTCAACAAGGGTGAAAAATATCCCTACAGTCAGGAAGACTTGTATTTGGCCGGGGAAATATTGTATCGTTATTTTATTGGTGTATTTCTGGACACCTATGTAAAACTGATACAGGAGAACAATATCAATATCGGCTACAGCCAGGAAAGGATCTTTATCCTCAAGTACTGTATGCTTGAAAAAGCGGTTTATGAGCTGGGCTATGAAATGAATTCAAGACCACTCTGGGCCGTTATCCCGTTGGAAGGGATCATGGGTATAATCAATGAAAACTAACCAAAACGAAGCATATGAATAAGGTGGTTTCCCACAGTTTGTTTACGGATTTTGATATCAATCTTTTTAAAGCAGGGAAACACTTTCGGCTTTATGAGAAACTAGGGGCTCACCCCCAGGAACTAAATGGGGTGAAAGGCACCTATTTTGCGGTTTGGGCTCCGGCAGCCAGGTCGGTTTCCGTAATCGGGGACTTCAATTACTGGCTGGAAGGGGAACACAAACTCAATGTGCGCTGGGATGGAAGCGGTATTTGGGAGGGCTTTGTTCCCGGGGTATCCCACGGCGCCATCTATAAATACAAGATCCATTCCCACAACCACGGGGTGGTTACGGAAAAGGCAGATCCATTCGCCCGTTTTTGCGAACATCCCCCAAATACAGCTTCAGTTGTATGGGAGGGAGACTATGAATGGAAAGACCAGGACTGGATGGGCTATCGCAAGGAAAAAAATGGCCTGGACAGGCCCTACGCCGTTTACGAAGTACATCTGGGATCCTGGAAGCGCAAAGAGGGAAATACCTTCCTGAGCTATCGTGATCTCGCGGAGGATTTAGTGGCTTATGTAAAGGAAATGGGTTTCACACATGTGGAATTCATGCCGGTTATGGAATTCCCTTATGACCCTTCCTGGGGGTACCAATTAACTGGATATTTTGCACCGACCTCCCGGTTTGGGACGCCGGAAGATTTTAAATTTCTTGTGGATGCACTACACCAGAATGATATTGGGGTGATCCTGGACTGGGTTCCCTCGCATTTTCCAGAAGACAGTCATGCTCTGGGCTTTTTTGACGGATCCCATCTCTATGAACATCCGGATCGCAGGAGGGGATATCATCCCGACTGGAAAAGTTTAATTTTCAACTATGGCCGTAATGAGGTACGGGCCTTTCTGATCAGCAATGCCCTGTTCTGGCTTGAACAATATCACGCCGATGGCCTTAGGGTAGATGCGGTGGCCTCCATGCTTTACCTGGACTATTCACGTGAGGAAGGGGAGTGGGAGCCCAATATTTATGGGAATAACGAGAACCTGGAGGCTATTTCATTTCTCAAGGAACTGAACGAAACGGTATATACCAATTTTAGCGGGGTGCAGACCATTGCCGAAGAAAGTACTTCCTTTTCCATGGTTACCCGGCCGGTGGATATTGGCGGCCTTGGCTTTGGGATGAAGTGGATGATGGGCTGGATGCATGACACCCTTGAGTATTTTAAGAAGGAACCTATTTACAGAAGGCATCATCAAAACGACCTGACCTTTAGCATGACTTATACTTTTACAGAAAACTTCATGTTGCCATTTTCCCATGATGAGGTGGTCTATGGAAAACAGTCACTCTTGTACCGGATGCCGGGTGATGAATGGCAAAGATTTGCTAACCTGAGGTTGCTGTTTGGCTATATGTATACCCACCCGGGAACCAATTTGCTTTTTATGGGAGCGGAATTCGGGCAATCCTCCGAATGGAATTTCCAGGAGAGCCTGGACTGGCACCTTTTACAATATGATTTCCATTCGGGCGTACAAAATATGGTAAAAGAACTGAACCGGATTTATAAAGCGTATCCCGCGCTATACGAGAAGCAATTTAGCCCTGAAGGTTTTCATTGGATCGATTATGGGGATGCCGAAAATTCTGTTTTAAGCTATATACGAAAGGGACACAATACAAAAAATGACCTTATAGTCGTTTGTAATTTTACGCCGATACCCCGGAAAGAATATCGTATCGGAGTGCCAAAATCCAAGTCGCTAAAAGAGGTTTTTAACAGTGATGATACGGAGTATGGCGGTAGCGGGATGAAAAATAAAACACTTAAAGTCACTAAAACACCAGCTCACGGGCATAAGCAATCCGTAGTCCTCACCATTCCACCCCTTGGGGTCCTGATCCTGCAGTAATCAAGGCCCGCAATCGTTATAGTGCATAAAACATGGTGAAATCATTTTACTATTAGGCATTTATATGTTTTTTTTGTGGGTTTTATAAACGGCAACCTAAATGATTACCAACACAGAAATAGAATATAAAGGGAATCTTTATCCGGATAAGATTGTAGATTTTAAACACATCACGGATAAATTCCTGATTACTACGGCGAACGGGGTAATCCTTGAGATTACCGTCTTGAGGAATAGTGCTATCCGTTTCCGCTATGCAATAGACTATCGGTTCCAACCCGATTTTTCCTATGCAATAAGTCCGACGGCGAGTAAAGGATTCAACCAATTAGAATCTGAGGAGACCGACACGGAGTACCTTATCAAAACCTCCAAAATACAGATCCTTGTAGATAAAAAGAGTTTGAGGGTTCAGATTTCAGACCTTGAAGGAAATATCATCAATGAAGACGAATTGGGGTTTCACTGGGAGGAAAACCATGAATTTGGGGGGAACAATGTCAAAATGAGTAAGATCACCCAATCCGGCGAAAATTTCTACGGAATGGGAGACAAGGCCACGCATTCCAATCTTAAAGGAAGGCGTGTAAGCAATTGGGTAACAGACCAGTATGCC
>JABDRK010000287.1 GCA_013041785.1 Eudoraea sp. | reverse complement strand
TAGATCCGGAGAATCAGGATTTCCTTCCTGAGAATATTATAAATAATGTGGTGTTGACGGATCAGTTTAACCCGCTTATACGAGTCGATTTTGAAATGAAAAACTCCCTGAGTGTATTGGCAGAGGTACGTGCAGACCGCGCACTTTCCCTGAGCTTTGACAATAACCTGCTCACGGAAATTAACGGTAAAGAGTATACACTGGGGCTGGGATATCGGTTCAAGGATGTAAAACTCGTGACCAACTTTGGAGGAGAGAAACAGCGTCTCAAAGGAGATTTAAACCTGAAGGCAGATCTGAGCCTGCGAGATAATATTACCATTATTCGAAATCTGGATGTAGATAACAACCAAATAACCTCCGGGCAAAATTTACTTTCCGTTAAATTCACAGCAGATTATGCATTGAGCAAGAATTTGAATGCCCTCTTTTTCTATGACCACTCCTTCTCCCAGTTTGCTGTCTCCACGGCATTTCCGCAAACTACCATCAATACCGGATTTACCCTCAGGTATAACTTTGGCAATTAATAAGGCGGGAAATATCTGCCTGTATTATTCATGTTAAAAAGCCTTTGCGGAAAAGGCCAGAAAGTGAACATCTTTTTTTTGATATCACCAATAGAAAAAATTACATTTGTTGACACTAAAATCAGCATTATGAATATTCCTTCCGAACTGAAATACACTAAAGACCACGAGTGGGTGAGCATAGAGGGTGAAATTGCAACAGTAGGCATTACCGACTTTGCCCAGGGAGAATTGGGAGACATTGTATATGTGGAAGTGGAGACTGTGGATGAAACTCTGGATAAGGAGGAGGTATTTGGTACGGTGGAAGCCGTAAAAACGGTTTCAGATCTTTTTCTCCCACTTAGCGGCGAGATCGTCGAGTTTAATGAATCCCTCGAAGATGAGCCTGAAAAAGTGAATTCTGATCCCTATGGGGAAGGATGGATGGTAAAGATAAAACTCAGTAATCCTTCCGAAGCTGAAGAATTGCTTTCTGACGAAGATTACAAAGCGCTTATTGGTGCCTGATAGACGCGTTTTTACACCAGCTTTTTACGGCTGGTTACTTCTTATCACTGTATTGAGCCTGTTACGTTTTTCGAATGATCCCGATGGCGGATTGGATATTCCCCATATGGACAAAGCGGTTCACTTTCTCTTCTATTTTGTGGCGGCTATTTTGGGCAGCCTCTATTTGAGGGAAGCTACCAAAAGGACCATTTCTTTATCCAAAGCACTAATATTGAGTCTTTTGTTTGCTGTTGTTTATGGTATGATCATTGAGGTAATTCAAAGTGCCCTAACCGATTACCGCAGCGGGGAATTTGAGGATATTCTTGCGAACAGCCTGGGGGCCATAACGGGAGTACTTCTGTTAAAATACTTGTTTTCCGGGAAACGACAACAAAAATGGAAACATTGAAAGGCTTTTTTAAGTTTATCAAATTAATGGTTATATTAGCGAACATTAAATACGAAGACAAACATGGAACCAAAGAAAAATCCGAAAGCCGACCTGACTAGAAACAGCGGCCTGTATTTTGTTATTGGACTGGCAATAGTCATGCTAATGGTATGGGGTGCCTTTGAATGGAAGACTTATGATAAGGTGGATGAGTATGATATTTCCCTGAATATTGAGGATCAGCTTGATGAGGAAGTTCCGATGACCGAGCAAATTAAAACTCCACCGCCACCGCCGCCACCTGCAGCTCCTGAGGTAATCGAAGTGGTTGAAGATGAGGAAGAAGTTGAGGAAACGGTTATCGAATCCACGGAATCCAGTCAGGAGGAAGAGGTTATTGAGATCGAAGACATTGAGGTTGAAGAAGTAGAAGAAATTGAGGATGTACCTTTCGCGGTAATTGAAGATGTTCCGGTTTATCCAGGTTGCGAAGGAGCAAAGGATAAAAGGGCTTGTTTTAATGAACAGATTCAAAAGCACATTCGAAAGAATTTCCGTTATCCTGAAATTGCCCAGGAAATGGGTGTCCAGGGTCGTGTAAACGTGATGTTCACGATTATGACAGATGGGAGTATCGGAAATATTCGGTACCGGGGACCAGACAAAAATCTGGAAGCTGAAGCCTTGCGTATTATACAGAAACTTCCCAAAATGATTCCGGGAAGGCAAAGGGGAAGGGCTGTTCGGGTACCTTTCAGTATACCGATTACCTTCAAACTGCAATAAAAAAAAGCATTGATATTTGAAACCCCGGTAAGAGCCGGGGTTTTTTTATTTCTCCTTCAGACTGGAATAGAAGATGGTACGCATCCGTTCGGGATTGATAAATCCCCCGCCGTGCGTGGCATCATATGCAGCCCCTATATCAGGATCGGCCTGCACCTGCTCCAGGGATTTCCCATCGGCAATAGCCTGTTCTATATTGGATTTAAGGGTTTCCAGCATGCTGATGTACGCCTGTAATTCAGCCCGGTTAGAAGGTGATCCATGCCCTGGGATAATAGTTGTTTCTTCATTGATGAGCATCAGGGCGCGCTTTTGAGCGGCAATCAGGCCATTAACACTGCCTCCGCTGTTTAAATCAATGTAGGGATATAGACCATCAAAATAGGTATACCCCATATGCAACACATTGATATTCATAAAATACATCATAGCATCCCCATCCGTATGGGCTTCATGCACATGGAAGGCCATGATGGTTTCTTCCCCGTCATAAAAGCTTATGTCATCTGAAAAGGTAAGTTCAGGGAGCATTTTTCCGAAAAATTCCGGACTGATTTCTTTTGCGTCCAGTTTTTTCTGGTTGTTGTCACGGACCCGGGTTCTCACATTGTCGTGGGCCACGATGGTAGTTTCTTCGGCGTTGAAGGCCGCGTTTCCTCCGGTATGATCACCGTGCATATGGGTGTTGAAAAGAAAGCGTATGGGCTTATCGGAAATTTTCCTGATGGCAGCCTTGATCTTTTCACTGAGGCGGTTGAACTGGTCGTCTACCATCAGTACATATTCCTCGCCCACATAGATCCCGATGTTTCCTCCCTGACCGGTCAGCATGTAAACATCCGGAGATAGCTGATCGGCTTTAATAACCACCTCGTCCTGCTGAGCATAGGCCAATGGCATGCCAGATAGTAGCAAACAAATCAGGCAGAAATAGAACTTAGGCTTCATAATCTTAGTGTTTAAAGGGGTTAGAGATGGCTTCTTAAAGATAGTACAAAGCTTTGGATATCGTTGCAAATATTTAGATGGGACCTTATCTTTGCAGCCTCACAATAACAGCATGAAGACGGCAGTGAAAACGGCAGGAAGTCATTCTTTTTCTATACTTCTTGCCGATTTTAAGGAGATTACCAAGGCAAGGCTCGCTGTTAGTGTGGTTTTTTCTTCCATAGCCGGGTACCTGCTCGGCGCAACCCAGATCGAATTTTTATCACTCCTTTTGCTCGGCTTTGGCGGCTATTGTTTGGTGGGGGCGTCCAATGCCTTTAACCAGATCATTGAGAAAGACCTGGACGCTAAAATGCTGCGAACCAGAAACCGTCCCATACCCGCAGGGAGGATCTCGGTAAATTCTGCTATGGCACTGGCAATCGCCATGACCCTGCTGGGAGTAATTTCCTTATACATATTGAATCCTAAAACCGCCATGTTCGGGGCAATTTCCGTATTTATGTATACGGGGATTTACACTCCGTTGAAAACCGTTACACCGCTGGCAGTTTTTGTTGGGGCCTTACCCGGGGCAATACCTTTTATGTTAGGCTGGGTTGCTGCTACCGATGATTTTGGGATAGAACCAGGTACCCTTTTCATGATTCAGTTCTTTTGGCAATTTCCCCATTTCTGGGCTTTGGGTTGGATGTTGGATGAGGATTACAGAAGAGCCGGATTCAAATTGCTGCCCACAGGGGCAAAGGACAAAGGAACAGTCATACAGATAATAATGTATACCATATGGATGATTGTTATTTCCGTTATCCCCGTATTTGGGGTTACCGGGCGTCTGCAACTATCGGTTGTGGCTGCCGTATTGGTATTTTTAATGGGCTTGGTAATGCTGTTTTTTGCCTTCAGGCTCTACGAGAAAAAGGATAATAGTACAGCGCGAAAATTGATGCTGGCCAGTGTGAGTTATATCACCCTCATTCAGCTGGTATATGTTATAGATAAATTAGTTTAAATATATATGGATCTTACACAGGGAACAGAACGGGATAAGCACGTCAGAGCAAAAAAAATGATGCTCTGGTTTGGGATAGTCAGTCTGATTATGGGATTTGCAGGATGGACCAGTGCATACATTGTGAGCAGTTCTCGGGATGACTGGATGACTGATTTTACGCTGCCCCAGGCCTTTCTTTACAGCACGATCATATTAATTCTTAGCAGTTTTACCTATATACTGGCCAAAAAGGCAATCAGGAACGAGAATCGAAAGTCCTGTACCCAGTGGCTGGTTATAACCATGGTGCTGGGGATAACATTTATTATCCTGCAGTTTCAGGGCTTTTCAGAGATGATTGGCCTGGGGTATTATTTTACCGGACCTACCAGCAACATCACCATGTCTTATATATTTTTGATCGCCGCAGTACATATTGCGCACGTGGTGGCCGGTCTTATCTCCTTGCTGGTGGTGTTGTTCAACCAAATCAGGGGTAAATACAGTGCGGCAAATCACCTGGGATTGGAGCTTGGCGCAATGTTCTGGCATTTCCTGGATCTGCTTTGGGTTTATCTGATCCTGTTTTTCTATTTCTTTTAACCATGTATAAAAATAATTTGTCATTGTCGCGGAATCCACTTTTCTATCATGGAAAAAAATGTAAATTTGCCAATATTCTGTTAATGCACATACAATAATATGGATACTACGGTAACTGAAGAAAATGTCTGGGGTGGGGGTAACCGCCCACTGGGAGCGAGCTACGGAAAACTCATGATGTGGTTCTTTATTGTCTCTGATGCCCTTACTTTTTCGGGATTTCTTGCATCTTATGGCTTTTCGAGATTCAAGTTTATTGAGACCTGGCCCATTGCGGACGAAGTTTTTACCCACGTACCCTTTTTTCATGGGAATTATCCCATGTACTATGTGGCATTTATGACCTTCATCCTGATCATGTCTTCTGTGACTATGGTACTTGCTGTAGATGCAGGGCATAACATGAAAAAGAACAAGGCTATTATCTACATGTTCCTGACCATTATCGGGGGAGCGATCTTCGTCGGGTCACAGGCCTGGGAATGGGCTACCTTTATTAAGGGAGATTATGGTGCTTTGGAAACCCAGGGGGGTCGAATCCTGCAATTTGTTAAGGCAGATACGGGGGAAAGGGCAGCTCTGGCAGACTTTGCCCAATACTTGCCCGGTGAGCGGGCACAGCACGATAAGAATGTAGGCGTGTGGTTCGAGGGCGAAGCGCCTTTAACCAGTTTTTCTTTAGAAGAGGTAAAAGCCGGTTTCATGGCTGATCCCAATATTTTGATCCGTACGGAAACCATCACCGAAGCAGGGGAAAAAACATTGCTTACCCGGGAAGAATCACTAAGTAAAATACAGGATGCCCGACTTGTGGTAGAGGGGGCAAACCTGATACGAAATGAATACGGGAGTCGGCTTTTTGCAGATTTCTTTTTCTTTATCACAGGCTTTCACGGCTTCCACGTTTTTTCAGGGGTTGTGATTAACGTCATCATCTTTTTCAATATAATTCTGGGTACTTACGAGCGGAGAGGTCACTATGAAATGGTTGAAAAAGTTGGACTTTACTGGCACTTTGTTGACCTGGTATGGGTATTTGTATTTACCTTTTTCTACCTGGTGTAAAGAACAAAAAAATTACCGCATAAAAATTTGAATTAGAAATATGGCACACGAGCACAAACTGGAAATTTTCAGAGGATTGCTAAAATTTAAATCCAATACCCAAAAGATCTGGGGGGTACTGATCTTCTTAACCATCGTAACCGCTGTTGAGGTTGGACTGGGGATTACCAAACCCGAAATACTGACGACAAAAACGCTGATCGGGATGAAACTCCTCAACTGGATCTTTATCGTACTCACCCTGGTGAAGGCGTATTATATTGCCTGGGATTTCATGCACCTCAGGGATGAGAAAAGCTCCCTGAGACGCACCATTGTCTGGACGCCTATATTCCTCGTGAGTTATCTGATCTTCATTCTCCTGTTTGAAGCGGATTATATCTACAATGTCTACAAAGATGGTTTTGTAGCCTGGAACTTCTAACAAGGAATTAACAATAGATAAAGACGGTTTTGACAACCGTCTTTTTTATTTTTGCACTCTAGAGCTAATCGGTTATGAAAAAGACCTTTGTTTTGGTGGTCCTCTTTATTCTGCCTCTGGTGGCCTACATGTTCTTTGCCTCCGGGGTAAATAATTTTGGAAAGCTTCCTACCCTTACCGAACAAGTACAGGACCTGGATACATTTAGCCCACGGGAAACCTTATCCGGGAAAATTACTATCCTTGGATTCCTGGGTTATGATACCGAACTTAAAAAAGCTAATGCTTTTAATCTCAATCAGAAGATATACAAGCCTTTTTATGAGTTCCGGGATTTTCAGATGGTCATGGTTATGCCCAGGGGTACTGAAGGCAAAGTGGAGGAACTTAAGAAGGAACTCTCCGGGCTTGCAGATATTAAAAACTGGAAATTTATCTATGGCGAGGATGATCAGATAAAGCGGTTTTTTAATTCCCTTGGTACCAACCTCGAGTTGGAAGACCAGCTGGGATCTTCTTACGTCTTTATTATTGACAAGGACAGAAACCTGCGGGGAAGGGATAGTGACGAGGATGAAGGCATCAAATTTGGATTCGATGCTACCTCAGTAGCCGATTTGAATAACAAGATGGAAGACGATGTAAAAGTGATTTTGGCTGAGTATCGCCTGGCATTAAAAAAGAATAACGCACAAAGGGAATAATCTTGAAACAGGGCAAGTACCATTATATCTGGATTTCTTTAATCATTCTGATTTTTGGGATCATTTTTATCCCAAGGATAGTAAACCGGTTGAAGCAGGGGACTATGGTGGAAAGGGACCGAATGAATGTTAAAGACCCAACTGAAAAGCTGGCATTTATAATGCTCAATGGTCAGAAAAGAAGCGTACCTCCTTTTGCCTTCATCAACCAGGACAGCCTCTTGATTACGAATGATGATTACCTGGGTAAGGTGTATGTGGCAGAATTCTTCTTTACAACCTGTCCCACTATTTGTCCGATTATGAACCAAAACCTGGTGCAGCTTCAGGAAGAATTCCGGGAATTTGAAAATTTTGGTGTTGCTTCCTTTACCATTAATCCGGATTACGATACCCCCAGGGTACTCAAGGAGTATGCAGATCAATATGGCATCACGGATATGGACTGGCACCTGCTTACGGGAGATCGGGAGGAGATTTATGAACTGGCCAACGTGGGGTTTAATATTTTTGCAGCTGAGGCACAGGACGTCCCCGGGGGATTTGAACATTCAGGATTATTTGCGCTAATCGACAAGGAAGGATACCTGCGTTCCCGCCTTGATGATTTTGGTAACCCGATTATCTACTACAGGGGTACCATTATGGAGTCACAGGGAACAAATGCAGAGGGTGAGCAGGAGCAGATCAGCATATTGAAGGAGGATATCAAAAAATTATTGGAAGAGTAAAATGGATCAGACCACTTTAAAAGAGAAAAGGTTTAACCGGTATATTACGGCGATTTCTATTGTAATTCCGGTAGTGGTGGCCGCCCTCTTTGGCATAAAGATCCCGGATGTGGAACCCCTGTCTTTTCTACCCCCTGTCTATGCTTCAATTAATGGGCTTACGGCGGTGTTATTGGTGCTTGCAGTCATAGCGATCAAGAATGGGAATCAAAGGGCACATCAGGCCCTGATGACCAGCTGTATCGCGCTCTCCCTGCTATTCCTGATCATGTATGTGGCCTATCACATGACTTCAGATTCCACGCCCTATGGGGGTGAGGGTTGGCTGAGATATGTCTACTACTTTATACTGCTGACCCATATCCTGTTATCCATTGCTATTATCCCTCTGGTATTGATAACTTATGCACGGGCCTATCTCAAAAAGTTTGACCGGCACCGGAAAATTGCAAAAATAACCTTTCCCGTATGGCTGTATGTAGCCATAACCGGGGTGATTGTATATCTGATGATTTCCCCTTATTATGCATATTAATGGACTGATTCAGGAGTAAATATGAGACAAAACATAAAAAAAATATCCACGCTTTTCTTCCTGATGCTGATACCATTGGCATCAAATGCTCAGTGCGCCATGTGCCGGGCCGTTTTGGAAAGTGGTGACAATAATGCTGTGGCGGAAGGTATAAACAATGGGATCGTTTACCTGATGGCCATACCCTACATTTTGGTTGGGGTGGTGTTTTATTTTGTATACCGTAAAATGAGGACACCAAACCCTACCGACATTTAACAGTTTTTTTCTTTACAAAACTGTAACAATTCGGGCCCAGTATCGTCTTCTCATATACACGCTTTTTATCATCAACCATCACCAACCCAATGTTCGATATAGAAAGATGGCAGGAAATCTTTGATACGATTCGTAAAAATAAATTGCGAACCTTCCTTACTGGCCTGTCTGTCGCTTCCGGAATCTTTATACTGGTAATCCTGTTGGGGTTTGGCCAGGGTATGCAAAATGGCGTCGCCTACGAGTTTGAAGAAGATGCGTCAACAAGTTTATGGGTATGGCCCGGGGTAACTTCCAAGGAGTATAAAGGTCTTAATCCCGGCAGGTCTATACAATTGAGGAATGACAATTATGACAATTCGGCCACGCTATTTAAGGAATATATAGAATATAAATCCCCAAGAATATTTGTCCGAAGTGGCATCATTAATTATGGCAAAGAATCGTTGGCATACGGAATTCAGGGGATTTCTGGAGATTTTCAGTTTATTGAAAATGCTAAAATGCTCGAGGGTAGGTTTGTTAATCTTAATGATGAAGCCACAACCTCAAAGGTGGCCGTTATCGGAAATAAGATCCGCAAAGATGTTTTTCAAAATGTAGAGACACCTATTGGAGAATTAATAACCATTTCAGGAATACCCTTTAAAATAATTGGCGTGTATTCTGAGAATGAAGACCGTGAGGAAGAACGCATTTACATTCCTATTACTACTGCACAAAAGATTTTTAATGGGGGAGACAGACTCAATAATATGAGTTTTACTTTACCGCCTGTTGAAAATTTTAATGAGGCCGTTGCCCAATCCATTGCATTTAAAGAGGATCTTAGAGAGTATCTGCAGAAAACACATACTGTTGCACCAGATGATACGAGCGCTATACGAGTATGGAGCGCTTTGGAGGAAGCTAAAAGATATTTTAGCCTAATCGGAAATATTAAATTCTTCTTTTGGTTTGTAGGTATTTGTACAATCATTGCCGGGATCGTAGGAGTAAGCAATATAATGCTCATAGTCGTAAAAGAACGTACCCGCGAAATAGGGATTCGAAAGGCCCTGGGAGCAAAACCTTTGTCCATTATAGGCATGATTCTTCATGAAGCCATCTTTGTAACCACTATTTCTGGCTTTGCTGGTCTTATATTTAGTATGGGACTTCTGGAGATTGTAGGGCCCTATATAGAAGTAGATTATGTACTTAATCCATCAGTGAATTTCAATGTGGCCTTATCAACTGTTTTTGTATTGATTCTCGCAGGCACGGTTGCAGGATTTTTCCCCGCTTGGCGGGCTGTTAGAGTACATACTATAGAGGCTTTACGAGATGAATAATAGTAACGCTAAGTAGCAAGTTAAAATGTTTAGTAGAGATCGTTGGAAAGAGATTTTAGAAGTACTAACCACTAATTGGTTCAGGACAGTACTTACTGC
>JABDRK010000092.1 GCA_013041785.1 Eudoraea sp. | reverse complement strand
ATTTACACCTGCTCAACCCTGAAACCAATGTTTCACAACAATTGGAAATCAATGTTCAGGGGGATATGAGCTTTTCCCGTACTCGCTGGGAAAATGTTACGGGAAGAAACCTGAGTAACCCCAATCTGTCACCCACAGGGGTGCGGGCCCTGTTTGAACATCGCGGGGAGATTTTTAGTGTCCCCAAGGAAAACGGAAGCTGGAAAAACCTGACCAACTCCCCCGGGGTAGCCGACCGCTATCCCGTTTGGTCGCCAAAAGGAGAGCAGGTTGCCTGGTTTTCTGATGGGAGTGGGGAATATCAGCTTGTTGTGGCCGATCAGTATGGTGATAACAAAAAAAGCTATCCGCTGCCCAATGCTACCTTTTACTTCCAGCCCGAGTGGTCCCCGGATGGTACCCACATCACCTATTCGGATACGGATTACAACATCTGGGTGATCAACCTCAGCAGTGGAATGGTCGTTAAGGCAGATACAGACCGATATGCCCATCCCAACCGGACGATGAATCCGGTTTGGTCACCAGACAGTCAGTGGATCGCCTACCCCAAACAATTGGACAGCCACTTTAAAGCAATTTTCGCCTACAATGTCAAAACCCAACAGCAGCTGCAACTGTCTGATGGTATGGCTGATGCCATAAGCCCTGTTTGGGATGAAAATGGAAAGTACCTGTATTTCCTGGCCAGCACAAACTACGGCTTGCAATCCGGATGGCTGGATATGAGTTCCTATGACCCTGAGGTGAGTCGTTCCCTGTATGCTGTTGTGCTGTCTGAGAAAGACAAGGCCCCTACACTCCCTAAATCCGATATGGAAGAAGCGAAAAAAGAGAATGGAGAACCCCCTTCAAAGAAAAAGCAAAAAGGAGATAAGGATACCCCTAAAAAAGAGGTTACCGTTGAAATCAGCCCTCAAAATATTTACAACAGGATCATCCCCTTAAAACTGGATGCCCGGAACTACGTGGCCCTTGTCAAGGGACCTGAAATGAATGTATTTGTAGCAGAAAATGTACCCAATCAATCAGGTCTAACCCTGCATAAATATGATGTGGAGAAAGGTAAGGCAGAGGATTTTGCCAAAAATGTAGGCCAGGCAGTGACCTCTGAAGACCGGAAATCCATCCTGCTTCGGCAAAATGGAAACTGGAGTATTGTGGGTACCGGGGGTAAACCCAAAAATGGGGACGGCAAATTAAAAACGAACCTGCGTATCAAGGTCGATCCCAAAGCAGAATATCAACAAATATTCAAAGAAGGATGGCGCTTTATGCGCGACTTCCTTTACGTCAATAATGTACACGGAGCCCCTTGGAACAAAATCTACGAATGGTATTCCCCCTGGATTTCTCATGTCCGGCATCGTACAGATCTGAACTATGTGGTAGACATTATGTCTGGAGAGGTATCCGTTGGACATTCCTACGTTTCCGGTGGGGACCAACCTGATATTGACAATGTGCCGGTGGGTCTGCTGGGATGCGATTTTGCTGTACAGGATGGCTATTACAAATTTGCCAGGATCTATACAGGTGAAAACTGGAATCCGGAATTGCGGGCTCCCCTCGCCTTGCCCGGGTTAGGTATTAAAGAAGGTGATTTCTTGCTGGAAATTGACGGAAAGCCGCTTAATAGTGCTGTCAATCCATACAGCCTGCTTGAGCAAACCGCAGATCGGGAAATCTACTTAACCGTAAACAGCACTCCGCAAATGCAGGGAGCGAAAAAGGTGCTGGTGAAACCGGTCCGCTCTGAACGAGGTCTGCGCACCTTCGACTGGATTGAAGGAAACCGAAAGAAAGTAGCTGAGCTTTCGGGTGGAAAACTGGCCTATGTATATGTGCCCAATACAGGAGGAGGCGGTTTCACTTCTTTTAACCGGTATTATTTCTCTCAGCAAGACAAAAAAGGGGTGATCATTGACGAGCGAAATAACGGAGGTGGATCTGCCGCCGATTATATGATCGATATTCTGGACCGTGAGCTTTTCGGTTACTTCAACAGCAAAACTGAGGACAACCGGCCCTGGACAACTCCCATTGCAGGGATCTGGGGGCCTAAGGTAATGCTGATCAACGAACGTGCCGGATCCGGAGGTGATTTGCTTCCCTATATGTTTAAGGCCAAAAATATAGGCCCCTTAGTGGGCACCCGGACCTGGGGTGGCCTGGTGGGTACCTGGGATACGCCAAGGTTTATTGATGGTGGCCGAATGGTGGCTCCAAGAGGAGGGTTTTATGATAAAAACGGCGAATGGGCGGTGGAAGGCGAAGGCATAGCCCCTGATATTGAGGTCATACAAGAACCGGCCAAAATACTGGCAGGACAGGATCCACAGTTGGAAAAAGGTGTGGAAGAAGCCATGCGGCTGCTCCGCAGTAGCGGTGAATTCCAGCTTAAACCCGAACCTGCTCCCCCGGTGAAGTGGCGGAGACCAGCCGGGTATGATAACGAATAAAATGTTGAAGGACTATAATTCGATCTGAATCTGTGTATCCGAATCCAGGGTAAAGGCACAGTCTTTAAAACCCGGGGGACCAAAAGTCCTCATTTTGGCATTTGAAAAACCAATGGGTTCTTTTGGGATACCTAACCAATTGGTGTCCAGTTCATCATTGCCATTTTCATCGTGGTAGATGGCCAGGGCATAATGGCCCTCAGGAAGATTGTCTATATATACTTCAGTAACACCCGCCACAGCTTTGGCACGAAAGCCTTTTATGGCGTGTCCTTTTTTTAAAAACCCTTCTGCCTTATCATAGACGGCAACCAAAATCTGCCCGGTGTCTGAAGCTACCCCGGCAACCTGTACCGTGAGTTTTTTCTGGGCACAGATCACTACAGGAAACAGCAATAATAATAAAACGATATAGCGCATTTTCTTGTTTAAACTCATAACGTCACCGGCAGTTATCTATTGCTTTTCATCCTTCGCCATTCTATCCTTTAGTTCCAGGAACAGCTCGTTTGTTTTTAGCGAATCCGATAAATTCAGGTATATTTCCAGGGAATCCTTATACCTCAGTTTGATCTTGTCAGCATTGAGATTATCCACGTAAACATATATACTATTATCCGGTCTCAGTGAATCAATAAAAATTCCTTTTTCTTTTTCCCAGGCCGAGAAACCGTTAATCCGTTCCATTTCAGGTATGCGTTTCACCATAGTTACATCATCCAATTCAGCATAGGGAATTTCACGGAAATAAAATCCCGTCAGCACCTTAAGTGCGTCATCATCCTGCCGAATCCAGTTCTTGTAATGCATGGCAAATACCAGGCCACACAATAAAAGGGTGACAATTATTATAAAATTCCACAGACCCCTGCGATGTTTCTGTTTCCCCACCTTATTCTTCCTGTTTTTGGTACTTATCCAACCAGGCCAGGGTATGGGCCACTTTGGTAATCAGGTTGCTGGGTTTGTTGGCTATTCCGTGACTTGCCCCTGGTATTTCAACAAGCACAGTTTCTACTTTTCGGAGTTTTAGTGCATGGTAGAGCTGTTTGGCTTCGCTGGGGGGCGTCCTCAAATCATCCATCCCCACCAAAACCATGGTAGGGGTGGAAATATTACCCACCAGGGAAAGGGGTGAAAATTTCCAGTATCCTTCAAAATTCTCCCAGGGTTGTCCCGGATAACGCGAATTTGCATAGCCGAAGTAGTTATCTGCTACCAGGGTCTTGCTGATCCAGTTCATTACCGGTTTGGCTACCACGGCCGCTTCAAAACGATCGTTTTTCCCAATCATCCAGACCGTCATGATCCCCCCTGCACTGCCTCCGGTAACATATAATTGATCTTCGTGGGCAATGCCCTTTTCGATACAATAATCAACACCATCCATTACATCATGGTAATCATCCCCGGGATAATTGTTGTAAAGGAGGTTTCCAAATTCTTCACCATAGCTGGTACTCCCTCTGGGGTTGGGATAAAAAACCACATATCCGGCAGCCGCATAGAGTTGTATTTCTGCGCTAAACCGGTCCCCGTAATTCGCGATAGGGCCCCCGTGGTTCTCCACCAAAAAGGGATATTGCTGACCGGGGGTATAGTCAGGCGGATATACAACCCATCCCTGTATTTGCCTTTGGTCCACAGAAGAGGTA
>JABDRK010000090.1 GCA_013041785.1 Eudoraea sp. | reverse complement strand
GAAAGGGCAGAGAAAATGACCGAGGTCAAAGAAAGGCATACCGATATTGTTGGGAATATGTACATGCCGATTCCCCAGGTGAAACAATTGTATAATGAAGGGGAGCATGAGCGTCCTTTTATCTGGTGCGAATATTCACATGCCATGGGAAACAGCAATGGCAATTTCAAAGAATACTGGGATCTGGTGTATTCACACCCGCAAATCCAGGGAGGTTTCATTTGGGATTGGATGGATCAGGGCCTGTTAAAAAAGGATGAACAAGGGCAAGAGTTCTGGGCTTACGGAGGAGATTTTGAACCCGAAGGTGTTTACAATGATGGAAACTTTTGTTTAAACGGACTGGTAAATCCCGATTGGACACCCCATCCGGGGGCAATGGAGGTGAAAAAGGTATACCAGAACATTCATTTTAAGCAGTTGGATTTAACGGAAGACCAGGTAATTATACATAACGATTACTTTTTCAAGAATTTGGATGATTTCACCATCACCTGGGAAATGCTGGAAAATGGAACGGCCGTGCAAAGGGGTTGGTTTGCACCCAGCAATATAATGCCCCAGGAGCAGAAAGCATACCGCCTGAACATAGATAAATCAAAGGTAAAGGACGGCAAAGAGTATGTAATAAACTTCTATGCCAAACGAATTGCCAATACCCAGTTCGTGCCCTTAGGATATGTACTGGCTGCAGAACAGTTTGTTTTGACCGACTATAATTTTGAGGATAAAAAAATTGAAACTTCCGCAAAATTGAAGGTTACAGAAAAGGCAAAATCACTGCTATTATCCGCAGCAGGGATGGATATTAGGTTCTCGAAACAATCCGGTTTATTGACCTCCTATAAGATAAACGACCTGGAATTGATCAAAGAAGCCCTGGCACCAACCTTCTGGCGTGCACCTACAGATAACGACTTTGGCAACAATATGCCCGGGCGTTGTAAAGCCTGGAAAACTGCATTTAGCGAGGGAAGCTTAGTCGATTTTAGTTATCAGGAAACATCAGCATCCGAAATACTGGTAAAAACAAAACATGCATTGGACTCCGTGAATTCCACACTGGAAATTTTCTATACGGTTAATTCAGCGGGAGAGATTACTGTAGATTATGTGTTCGCCCCTCAAAACAGTGAATTACCTGAAATCCCGCGTATTGGGATGAAAGTGCGGCTACAAAAAGCCCTGGATAGTTTGCAGTATTATGGGAAAGGGCCCTGGGAGAATTATGTCGACAGAAACAAAAGTGCCCGGATTGGCCTGTATAAATCAAAAGTGGCCGAGCAGTATTATCCCTATACACGCCCTCAGGAAAACGGGCATAAAACAGCAGTGCGCTGGCTGAGTTTAACAAACCCATCCGGAATTGGATTAGTGGTTTCTGCCATATATGCCCCTTTTGAATTCAATGCCTTACCCTATGCCACCGCTGATCTGGATCCGGGTGAAAAGAAAGCAGGCAGGCACAATACCCAGTTAAAAGAAGCTGATTTTGTCGAATTGCACATCGATCATAAAATGATGGGGGTTGGCGGTGATAACAGCTGGGGTGCAAAACCACATGAGCAGTATCGTTATTACCCCGACAAGGATTATAGCTATCGCTTTAAGCTGAGTCCGGTTCGATCCGGAAATTGACCTACGGGCATCTGTGGCTGCTAATAGCAGCTGGAATCAGGCCTTTTGTAAGATGCACGAAAGCCATTTAAAATCATATTCTGATATATGAATAAGGCAATTAAAGTAACAGTTTTGGTTCTGGGTGTACTTTTGGTATTAAACGGAGTCCTGAATATCATTGATGACTCCCGGGTGTTAACTTATGATATTACCACAATTTTAGCTGGCCTCGGTTTCATATTGCTCAGCCAATGGAAGAACAAATAGTTACCGACTACATCCAATTTTACCTCTAAGCCTCAGCATGTGCCAATTCAGATGGAGTAAATTCTGGCAGAACCTGCTTCTTAAGGCTTGGTTTTAATCCCTATCTTAGAGTTAATAATACTAAATGGTTATTTTATAAAGGTAAATACAGCGGGCAAATCCCCCTCTGGTGGGAAAAAGTCCAGGACCGCGGTGTAAAATTTGAAAGAACTATGAAGCACACATTGAAAATAGTACTCCTGATTATTATAATGCAATCTTGCAATGACCAGGTTGATATAAGCTCAATAAATCCGGTTAATTGGGAAAAAAGGGCAATTGAAATTAAGAATATAGATTCCCTGACCCAGGGAAAAACCTACCTTTCCGTCTATTCCCAGATCTACAGTGAGACCGAACATCGAACACACGACCTGACGGTAACAGTAAGCATGAGGAATACAAATAATCTGGACACTGTTTTCGTAAATAAGGCTGAATACTTTGATACTAAGGGAAATTCCATCAGAACTTATTTTAATAAACCCATATTTATCGTCCCAATGGAAACGGTAGAAATTATCATTGACGAATCAGATAAAGAAGGTGGAACAGGGGCCAATTTTCTATTTGACTGGACCATTAAACCGAATTCAAATGACCCGTTATTTGAAGCAATAATGATTTCAACATCCGGACAACAGGGGCTTTCCTTTAGTACACAGGGCAAAAAAATAAACTGATATGGTTACAGAAATCGCAACTAAAATTTTATTCCTCATTGCTGTAATTGACCCTCTTGGTTCCGTACCTGTTTATATGGAAGCAACCAAACATTTTGACCAGCGCCATAAGCGAAAGATTGCGATACGAGCCTCATTCATTGCCTTTTTAATTCTCCTTTTCTTCATTTTGGTGGGTCAAATTATCCTGGAAGGAATGGACGTTTCCCTGTATGCCTTCCAAATTTCGGGGGGTGTTATTCTTTTCTTGTTTGCGTTGACCATGATTTTTGGAGCGGGTAAGCCCGAGTCAGAAAAACATCTGATATCAGACTACAAGCACGTCACCATATTTCCTGTTGCAATTCCCTCAATTGCCTCTCCAGGTGCAATTATGGCGGTAGTACTAATGACAGACAATAACCTGTACACTATTCAAGAACAGGCGGTTACAACAGTTTTGGTAATATTGGTGGTCCTTCTGACCATGCTGTTGTTACTGGGAGCTAATATTGTCCAAAAACGAATAGGAGAATACGGAATAACCGTAATTAGTAAAATCATGGGGCTTATTCTTGCTTCCTATGCGGTGCAGAGTATTC
>JABDRK010000073.1 GCA_013041785.1 Eudoraea sp. | reverse complement strand
CAAAGGGGCTGTCCATGAATTAATTTTATGGAGTGAAGAAATCGCAAAAACAGGGCGGGAAACCCAAAAAAAGTTTCTCAAATATTGCCTGGCTGTAATGCGACAGGCCATGCTCATCAACTTTCAGGCTCCTGAACTTACTTTTATGAATCTGCATCTCGAAGGATTCGACCTGAAGCGGTTTGCTCCATTTGTTCATGAGAACAACATCCTTGAAATTGCTGAAGAGCTGGAAAAGGCGATATATCATATCGAGCGAAATGGGAACTCCAAAATTGTGCTAATGGATCTTTCCATAAAACTCACCCGTCTCCTCCATAGAAAGGCCAGCGCACCTATAGCCAAAACCTCTATTTAATAACAGATTATTAGTTTAAAAATCTTCATGAATATGCAAGCCATTATTGATCACCTTACCGAGACGCTGTTATTGGTATTTATAGCAATTACCTTTCTGCAGAGTGGCCTGGACAAAATTGTTGACTGGAAGGGAAATCTGGGATGGCTGAAGGGTCATTTTGCAAAAAGCCCTTTCAGGAATATGGTCCCTCAGTTATTGTTGATCATTTTATTGGTCGAGACCCTGGCTGGGTTGCTGAGTTTGGCTGGCATTATTGAACTTTTTCTTACAGGTGGAACCCTCTTAGGATTTACCGGCGCCCTTCTTGCCTGTCTGGCCCTATTGATGTTGTTACTGGGGCAGCGTATCGCCAAAGACTATGATGGGGCACGTACCATTGTGATCTATTTGATGCCCGTTATTTTTCTGCTCTACCTGCTGCAATCCCAGTAGCTTTTACAGAAAATATAACAAATAAGTCTTATTGGCTGTATTTCTCGTTCAGGAGTTTCAGGATTTCCTGAGTCAGGTCTTTGGCTTCGTTTCCATAAAGCACACTTCCACCCTCTCCTTTTCCAAGAATGTATGCGTAACCATTGGCCTTACCGTAGGTTTCTATTTCATTCTTCACCTTATTGACAAGGCTGTCCATTTCGGTTTGGCCCAGTGCCTGCATTTGCTGTTCTTCCTGTTGAAGCTGTTGGCCAATGAATTGCCCCTTTTGCTGGAGAATTGCATATTCCTCCTGTGCTTTTTTCTGGGACATTCCCTGAGTCTTCGTCTGTAAGGCCTGTGCCTCCAGTTGGAAGGCCTGGGTAATACTGTCCCGCTTTTTAGCGTAGGACTCAGATTTGGTTTGGTATCTGGCTTCGATATCTTTTCTTTCCTGGTAATTTTCCAACAATACGTTATTGTCAACAAAACCGATTTTTTCCTGTTGACAGGAGGCAAGAAATAATATACTCAGGAATACGATGGTTTTTTTCATGATCTTGATTTTTGAAGAGGCAAAAATAGGGAAAGGAAAATTAAGGCAACAAAGCCTCCAAAATTAAAACTTCGCTAAAGTCCAAACTATTCTATTTGATTATTATAAGTTTTCTCTATCAATAGTTTTGTTTGTTATTTATTTCTTCTATTTTAATAGAATACAAAGCATTGCATATAAAGCATCGTATTTATTTACGAATGGTGTTATATGCCTCCTGGTATAAAAGGGCCTTAAAATGGCTTAAAATCACTCCGGAGCCTTTTTAAGGACATAAATGAGGGATGAGTACTCGCCGGACCGCCGCGCCTTGAGGTTAGACGTCAATCCAACATAGCCAGCGGTAAGCCAGCGCATCCTTCCGTGTTTATATTTTTCAGAAAGCAGGGCAACATAAAAAGCATCCAATTGCATTGGATAGATTTTATTGAGCTGGAAATTGTTTTTTGAAAAAATAGCTTTCAGGGCGTCTTTCGAAAAATGCCAGAGATGTCTGGGCGCGTCATATCCCGCCCAATATTCTTTATAGTACTTTGCATCCCAGGATTTGAAATTGGGTACCGCTACGATCAAGATACCACTCGGTTTCAAAAGCGAGCTTATTTGCTGGATGCTATCTTCCAGTTCCGGCAAATGTTCCAGGACATGCCAAAGGGTAATCACATCAAAAGCTTTTTTAGGGAATGCCTTCCCATTCTCTTTCAACACAATTCCTTTTTGTTGAGCTTTCTCCCTGGCTGTTGTATTTGGCTCGACACCTTCTGCCTGCCAGCCCATGGAAATCGCCTGTTTAACCAAATCCCCTGTCCCTGCCCCTATATCCAGAAGTTTTCCGCGACTCCCCAAAAGCTTTTCCAGCATACGTACCTTCCTTTTTAATCGGAACGCCTTAGTTGTTTGATAAATCCTATCAAAAAATGTGTTTCTGGAATCTGTATGCGATATATAGTCGTCTGACTGGTAGTACTTTTCCAAATTCTCCGGGACAGGATGGGTAACCCACATGTCCCAAATAGGATGCTTCCGCAATTCAAAAGTCTCCCCGCTCACCGCATGATCCACCACAGTGAATTGCTTGCTCGATGATTCAGTTATTTCGTTCTTGGTCAATTAATTACGATTTTACCTATTTGTTCCACGTGGAACATTAACGCCCCATATATACCAAAAGTACACTGATATCGCTGGGAGAGACTCCACTAATGCGAGAGGCCTGCGAAATCGTTACGGGCTGTATGGATTGCAGTTTCTCCCTGGCCTCATAGGAGAGGGATTTTATTCCGGAATAGTCAAAGTTGTCGGGTATCCTAATGTTTTCCAGCCGCTGCAGTTTGTCGGCATTGTTTTTTTCCTTTTCGATATAGCCTGCGTATTTCACCTGTATTTCGGCCTGTTCCAACACCTCACGGTCGAGTTCATTCTCAGTGACGTAATCTGCCACTTCCTGTAATTCCAGCATATGCTCCATTCGTACCTTGGGGCGGGAAAAAACCTTGTACATTTTATCGGCTTGCTTAACAGGTGAAGAATCCAATCGTTCCAGGATCTGATTTATGGCATCGGGATTAAAGCTTGTGGTCTTAAAAAACGATAAAAACTGTTCGGATTTCTGTTCCTTTAGTTCCATTCTCCTTAAACGTTCTTCCGAAGCCAATCCCAAGGCATGACTTCTAGGCGTTAGTCTGAGATCTGCATTATCCTGCCGCAAAAGGGTGCGGTATTCTGCCCGACTGGTAAACATACGGTAAGGTTCTTCCGTGCCTTTGGTAATCAGGTCGTCGATCAATACCCCAATATACGCCTCATCCCTTTTAAGGATAAAAGGCTCCATACCATTTAGTTTTAAATGTGCATTTATCCCTGCCATCAATCCCTGGGAGGCCGCTTCCTCATACCCGGTAGTGCCATTAATTTGGCCTGCGAAATATAGGTTTTCAACCAGCTTGGTTTCCAGGGTGTGTTTTAATTGTGTGGGCGGGAAATAATCATACTCTATAGCATAGCCTGGTCTGAAGAATTTCACATTTTCAAATCCTTTTACCGACTTTAACGCTTTAAATTGAACGTCCTCTGGCAGCGATGTAGAGAAACCATTGACATATACCTCAACCGTATGCCATCCTTCTGGTTCTACAAATATCTGATGCCTGTCCTTTGAGGCAAACCTGTGAATTTTGTCTTCTATTGAAGGGCAATAACGGGGTCCAACACTCTTAATTCTCCCATTAAACATAGGCGAGCGGTCGAAGCCTGTTTTTAACAATTCGTGGACTTCCGGACTGGTATAAGTCATATGACAATCCCGCTGTTCTGTGAGTACAGGAGTGTCCAGATAAGAAAATTTTTCCGGGTCCTCATCCCCCGGTTGCACAATCATTTTTGAATAATCCAATGAACGCCCGTCAACCCTGGGTGGGGTTCCCGTCTTCATTCTACCACTGTCAAAACCAAAATCAGCAAGTTGTTCTGTTATTC
>JABDRK010000067.1 GCA_013041785.1 Eudoraea sp. | reverse complement strand
GCGTATAGGTTTGTTCGAATACTTTGCCGAAACGCTGAAATATTTCATGGGAATCCGGTACGGGTTCATAGGTAATAAACATAAGGTAGCCATGGGGAAAGTAGACGATATGAAATATCTGGAAGGTGGGCAGGGACAAACCGGCATTGATCAGGCCGTCCAATATTTCCCCAACGGTCGGCAGGGTGCGCATGAATTCGTAATGCGCAACAAGGGCCTGGCCCCCCAATTCCTTAACATAAAAGGAATCCCCCCTTTTTTCGGGGGTATAAAAATCATATCCCTCTCCAATAGTGGGCAGGATAAACGCCTTTTGAAGTTCGCCCTCGCTGCTCATATTGCAGGAAGCTGCTTTTTTATCCTTAGCTTCCCATATGCAATACCCTGCACTCCAGGCAGGGATACCCAAAGCCTGTACCTCCAGGAACAGGATATTAGCAGCCTCGGGTAGTTCGTCACTGTGCTGCATGGCCATGGTGCGGGACCTGACTTTCTCCAATGCATTCTCGATCTGCGCTTCCCGGGCCTGTGCCTCGGCTTTTTTCAGGTCGAGGAAACGCGCATAGGTCTGTTCAAATACCCTGGTGAACCTAGCCAGCAAAAGCTCTTCTTCTTCCTTTAGTTTTGATCCTGCGACCAGGTGGAGGTATCCATGTGAAAAATTAAAGCAATAAAACACGGTTGGGTCAGGAAACTGACTCCGAACCATTTCTTCCGCCTCCTTGGAATTAAAAGTGGTAATGGCATATTCAAGATGGTTGTTTCGTACTTCGCCCGCTACCGTTTGGTGAAAGATGATTTGTTGTCTTTTCCATGCTGCATAGCGTTCATCAAAAGTGGCATCCCCTGTTAAGGGAAGGTAAAACAAACCTAAGGTATCCCCGCCGGGGGAGGTAACCCAGGTAAATTGCCTGTTGATTTCCTCATTAATTTCCACATAACCACAGGTAACGAAATTGGTAACCCCCAATGCAATGAGCTCCTTATACAAAAGGACGACAACCTCTTTGAGCTCTTCACCCTTTTGCATCGCCATTGTTCTGGTCCTGACCTTTTCCAAAGCCGCTTCAATCTGAGCTTCCCGTGCCTGGGCTTCGGCTTTTTTCAAATCGAGGAAGCGCGTATAGGTTTGTTGAAATACCTTACCAAAACGCATGAGTATGGCATCCTCTTCTCCCGAATAGGGTGTTCCTGAAAAGTTTTCGATATACAGCCCAATATCATTTTGTATCACCGTAGAAATAGCCAGTCCGGGACATTTGAAATAAAAATCCTGCACTTTTTTTGTTATTCCGGGGATATGTGGAAGCAACTTCTCATAAAAGCTGTTTTTTTCTTCGAAGTTTAAATGGGTGGTAAAGAAATCCTTCCCTTTTTCCTTTGCTTCGGCAAATTGCCTGTCCCAGGGTAAATCAAGATAGGGAACGGATATCCTGGAGGGGATATCCTGTGTTTCGGCGATCCAGAAATTCCAATCCTGCCCCGCTTCATAATCAACCACAATTCCCGCATGTTCCGCATTGATTTGTAATGCCGACAACTGATTAAAAATGACCTGAATCACCTCTTTCAGCTCTTCGCTGTTTTGCATGGCCATGGTCCGGGCACGAATGCGTTCCAGGGCGAGTTCGATCTCTGCTTCGCGTTTTTGTCTTTCGGAATCTTTCAGATCCTCAAACCGGCGGTAAGCCAGGTCAAATACAGCTGTAAAACGCACCAGGGTTTCCAGGTCCTCGGCAGGTGGATCAGGCACTACCCCGGGCAGGCTAAACCCGATCTCCCCATGTGTGGTACGCGCCATAACAAAAGTCAGGCCTCCTATGGCCCGAATATCATCGGGTCCGGGCGCCTGCGGATCAATTTGTTGAAAATTTCCGAGGCTCACCATTTTATCCACGTAGTCCACTGCAGCTTCTGCATCCATGGCGTAAACCACGGTTGGTTCTTTGCCCTTTTCCCAGTCGGCTAGAAGCGGGATTTCCCCATGCATATGCCGGGGCAATTCCATGACCATCCCAATGCGGGTGCCATCCCCGGAGGTCATGGCTTTTTCATATATATCCGGCAGCCAGCGCATGTGCCAGAAATAATGGGCTTCATGCCCGAGTTTGACAAATTCGGATCTCATGGTAACCACGATATCCAGGAGTTCTGAAGATTCCTGCATTCCAGTCACCTGGGCCCGGATCCGTTCCAAAGCAAGCTCTATTTGTGACTCCCTTGCCTGGGCTTCCGCCTTTTGTAGGTCATTAAACCGTACAAAGGTTTGTTCAAAGACTTTTGCAAAACGCATGAGTGTATCATTCTCTTCTTCTGAATACGGGATGGCATCCAGATTGTAGATCCATAAGGAGATGTTTTTTAAAAAAGCCTGGGAGATGGCCAATCCGGGTTTGCTCAACAGTTCGTCTTTTTCGGCCTGGGGATAATCGCCCATAAACCTGAACATGTACATAAATATGCTGTTTTTTTCTTCAAAGGTGAGCGTGTTGGCAAGGAAGTCCAGTCCCTTTTCTTTGGCGTATTTGTAGTAATTGAATTGCGGATGATCTATATAAGGAATAAACATGAGGGAAGGAAGTGAACCGCTTTTATTCGCAATCCACACGTTCCAGTCATTATTTTGATGATAATCCAGGGTAAAACCTGCAGCATCGATTTGGAAGTTCAAATGGATCAGTTGGTCGTGTATGACCTGTATGACCTCTCTTAACTCCTCACTTTTCTGCATTCCTATTGATCGGCTACGTACTTTTTCCAGTGCATTCTCAATCCGGGCTTCCCGGGCCTGGGCTTCCGCTTTTTGGAGGTCGAGAAAGCGGGTATAGGTTTGTTCGAATACCTGGGCGAAGCGTTTAAAGGTGTCATAAGCCTCCGGTACAGCCTCCCGCGTTATGAACAATAGGTATCCATGCTTAAAAAACACCACATGGTCTATCTGATAGGACGGAAAGGAACCATTTGTTTTCTTGAGTTGTTTCAGTACATCTCCTACCACAGGCAGGGTACTCATATATTCGTAGTGGGCAATACATTCTGCTCCCGAAAATTCTTTAACATAAAGGGTTTCACCCTGTTGGCCCAGGTCATAGTATTCCTTAAAAATCCCTTCCCTGGGAACCGTATAGGTTGGCAGAAGACCCTGTTCGTTGCCAAACCATTCAATAGCGTCTTTTTCCCGGTAGATATTAAAGGCACACCCCCATGTTTTAATGCCCAGGTCCCGAACTTCTTTGTCCAGCAGGTGGGAGGCCTCAGCCAGCTCGTCCGAATGCTGCATGGCCATGGTCCTTGCCCTCACGCGTTCCAAAGCGGCTTCAACCTGGGCTTCCCGTGCCTGAGCTTCGGCCTTTTGCAGATCCAGGAATCGGGTATAGGCTTGTTCAAAGACCTTCGCAAAACGCGGGAATATTTGATCTTCTTTAAATGGTTTTAGGGAGGAAACCAGCAAGTAACCATGACTGAAGGAGGCCCCGTAATCTATTTCCCATTTGGGAATGGTTACCTCAGCTCCTCCTGCCTCCACTTGATCCATGGCCGCTTTTACTGAGGGAAGTTCAAACATCAGTTCAAAATGCTGGGTAATGTAATCCTCCGGAATTTCAATGGAAAACAGTTTCTCACCAGCCTTCCATTGATCGTATCGGTATTGATGGATATAATCCAGGTCCACGGGGACCGTAAACGGCGATAACATGCCTCCATCTCCCAGGCTGTGCCATTGTTCAACCTTATTTTTATGTTTATCGCACAGCACGATACCAAAGGCAAACAAATCACCTCCCAGTAGCCGCATCTGTTCGAATAATGCAGAGGCCACATTAGAGAGGTCCTTGCTGGAGTTCATTGCCATGGTACTGGCACGAACCCGTTCCAGTGCTGCCTCGATCTCCAGTTCCCGGGTACGTTCCTTTATTTTAGCCTCCAGTTCTTCATTCTTCCTCCTTAGCCCTTCCTCAGGAAAAGCTTCCTCTTCCGCAATATCTGTGTCAGGGGTAGATCCATGAAAATGGGTAACTACCCATTTGTTATCAATATGCTCCAGGATAGTCGATAGTCTCAGGGATAATCGATGCTCATTCGTATGCATATGCAGTTCAAATTCTTCTACAATCAGGCAGGTGGTACCATTGTCCAGTAATTTGGCTTCAACCGGCTTTCGATTGAGCGTAAATTCCTGATCCCGCAACTGCTCTGCCTGCATACGCGCCATCCCCATTAATTCTTCCCGGTTCTTAAAAAACTCGTGCGCGGCCGTACCGTATCCCATAAAGTGTTCATGAACGGTTTCATTTAAATCCTCAAGGGACTTAAAATAAAAGAAGACTTCGATCATACGATTGTAGACCGAACGTGCTTCATGGTTTTTCGGTAGGGTGTCAGCATTCATGATAGTGGCAGATTGATTATAAACTCGGTCCCTTTTCCCGCTTCAGAAGTCACCTTTATTTCTCCTTCGTGGGCCTTAACGATGTCATAGCTGAGGCTGAGTCCAAGACCCGTGCCCTGCCCTGTAGGTTTGGTAGTAAAAAAAGGCTGAAAGATCTTATCCCTGTACTTTTCGGGGATACCATTTCCGTTATCCGATACGCGGATTGTAATCCCTTTCCCCGTTTTTTCTGTGCTAACAGTAACCCTAGGTTCATATTCTCCAGGAGCCTGCCGGGATTTCTCGTCAACGGCATGAAAGGCATTAGCAATGAGGTTGAGGAGTACCCGGCCCATATCCTGAGGGATGATCTCTATTTTCCCAATTTTATCGTCAAAATCTGTTTTTATACTTGCATTAAAGTTCTTGTTTTTAGCCCGCAGGCCATGATAAGCCAGGCGCAGGTATTCGTCTGCCAGCACATTGAGGTCTGTTGGCTCCTTCTCTCCACTGCTGCTGCGACTATGTTGTAACATCCCTTTAACGATACCATCAGCACGTTTGCCATGGTGGTTTATCTTTTCCAGGTTTTGCCTGAGGTCTTGGGCTATTGCCCTGGCTTCTGAGGTGTCTCCTTTATCCAGTTCTTCGCACATTTCCTCAATAAGTTCATTACTGACCTCTGAGAAGTTATTTACAAAGTTCAGGGGGTTTTGTATCTCGTGGGCAATGCCCGCAGTAAGCTCTCCCAGGGAGGCCATTTTTTCTGCGTGGATTAGTTGCTTTTGGGTGGCCTTTAAATCAGAAAGTGCCTTTTCCACAGCGGTTCTTTTTTGTTCCAGTTCTTCAATGGTTTCCTCCAGTAAAATGGCTGTCGTCCGCTTCACCTTTTCGGTTCTATCGAGTTTGAAGCTCAGGATTTGAAATTCCTTGTCAACCGATTTCAGGGATTTCAGGAGTACGGCTTTCTCTTCCTCGGGAAGTTCCCTGGCAGCCAGAATAAACTCATATATGCGTTTCAGTTTATTCTCCATCAAAGTTCCTTTAAAGCCACGGTACAAGTTGTCAGGTTATGCATTTCAAGGTTTCCACCGGCCATCCTTCCCAATTCGGCATTCGAGAACATCCCGGCCATGGGTACATCCCACACCTGTTTAATGCCCTCCAGCTCCGCATTCATCATGGGCCCGAATGAGAGGATCCTGCCGCCACAACTAAAAACAACTACGGCATCCGCCTCAGGCATTTCCGATTCCTTTAGCTCCCTAACCCCCCGGACCACCTTTTCCATGACATCCCAATCGGGAGGGAGTGAGAAACGGACTTTGGAGCCTTGTGGGACCGTACCACTGGTAAAGAAAGAACGGTCGTTCCAGTCCACCACAAGGCCGGGTCGCATAACCGGATCGCCCTTTTCCCGTTGCAGTTGCAAAGGAAAGTTAGAAGCAATCTCGATCATCAGGTTTTCGTTATCCGGGTTGGGGTTTTCTATGCCTCCAAATTTGGCGGTAATATCCAGGGCAGGGATGTTATCAATGGTATACACATGGTTCCCCTCACTTTTTGTCACTGTTTTTTCCGTTCCCACAGCCTTCCAGCCACAGGTGGCAATCCCCTTGATTTTTACTTTGGTTTCATCAATGGCGAGCATAACGATCCCCCGGTCGTTTTCGAAATCATTCGAAAAGACAAAGGTTTGTTTAAACCCGTAGTCATCTCCGGCACCCCCGCCAAAAGCATTGATTTCCTCGCCGGCCACCTCCTGAAGACCCTGCAGGACCTGTTCCCCGTCTGTAGCCGCCCCACTAATGCCCAGCAGGAAGCCGACTTTTGAAAAAGCTCCAGTGGCCTGCCTGGCCAGCTTTCCCGCCGTCTCACGATAGGTATCCTTGTCAAAGGTCGCGCAGTATATCCTGAAATAATCTGTATTTAAATCGAGTAACAGGACCGCTACAGAACCCTGATCAGGTTCCTCATCGATAAACTCTCCATTAGTCGTGATTCCGAAAACGGTAATGTTTGCCCCTGTAAACAACTGGCGTATGGCTTCCCGGTCCTGGCTTACACATAAAAAAACAAGAGCCAGGGTTGGCGTAAATCCATCTGACATAGCCTTATCTAAAGCTGCTTTGATCTCACCTGGAGAACCTCCTTTGATTGATTTGGACTTCATATACTCTTTGCCTAATTATTTACTTTTCATTCAATACTACCCAGCTGTTTGTGGTAGAGTGAAATTCGTGTTTTCCATTCAGACTCCTTCCAAATTCCCCGTATGTATAGAATCCGGCCATAGGCACTTTCCATATCTCTTGCAAACCATCATTTTCCTGTTGCGCCAAAGGACCAAGGGCACTCAGCCGGCCTGCACAGGAAAAGATCAATAGTGCTTCGGCCTCAGCACCAGTTTTTTCTTGTAATTCACCCCCTTTTTGCAGGATGGTTTCGACAATATCAAAATCAGGGGGAGTCGAAAACCTGAAGGCCGAACCTTCGGAGATCTGCGATTCACAGATCAGAGCCCCTTTCTCTTCGTCATACCCGGTTGGATTACACATGATTGGCGTTCTTCCCTCCCGTTCTATCTGTAAGGGGTAATGAATCCCCTCAGTATTAAAAAACCCGATCTGGTCCTCGATGGAAGAGGGATCTATCCCTAAAAAACGAAGATAGGTTTCAAGGGCCGGCTGGTTATCTATAGTATACACCAGGTTGCCTTCACTTTTTGTGATGGTCCTTGAAATGCCAATAGGTTTCCAGCCAGACATAGCCATTCCCCTTAGGCTCACCTTGTTTTCATCCAACACCAGAGCGGCCACACCGTGATCGGTAACCTGGTCATTAGTGAATACAAATGTGCCCTCAAAGGTGATATCATCCCCCGCCATGCCTCCAAAAAGAGTCAACTTTGGCCCGGAACCCGCTTCCAGACAGCGGATAAGTTGCTCCCCGTCTATGATCTGCCCAGATTCACTGTGATAGGTACTCAACAGGATAAAAGCCGGATTGGAAAATGCTTGTTTCGCTTTTTTCAATAAGGCATGAGATGCTTCAGCCAGGGTATTTATCCCGATCTCTTCCAGGA
>JABDRK010000281.1 GCA_013041785.1 Eudoraea sp. | reverse complement strand
CGGCCTTCTTCATTGAAGAAATCCCTGAGATTCCTTTGGCTTTAGCCATTTCCTTTAATTCAGCTACAGTCTTTTTGCTAAGGTCAGCAGTTGGTTTTTCTGCTTTGGCCTTAGGTGTTGCTTTTTTGGTCGCTTCCTTTTTAGGTGCTTCCTTAGCTGGCTTTTCTGCTTTCCTAGCAGCTGGAGCAGGTTTCGCTACCTCTGCTTTCTTGGCTGTTGTTTTTTTAGATCCCTTGGCTACGATTCCTTCGATCAACAATTCTGTTAATTGCTGGCGATGGCCATTCTTTACCCGGTAACCTTTACGCCTTTTTTTCTTGAAGACAATTACCTTGTCTCCTTTCAGGTGTTTTACGACTTTAGCCTCTACTGCGGCTCCGTCTATAGCCGGGGCGCCAACGGTAATGTCCTTGCCGTCTTCCAGTAAAAGAACGTCATGAAAAGTTACTTTCTTTCCTTCTTCTTCTTTCAGGCGGTGTACATATACCTTCTGGTCTTTCGCAACTTTGAATTGCTGCCCTGCTATCTCTACAATTGCATACATACGTTGTCTGTTAAAACTTAGTTGAATTTCTTCTCGCCGGCAACAGGAACTAGTGCCCTGAAGTTCAAGCGGGTGCAAATATAATTCTAAATTGGGAAATCACAAGGCTTTTACGCTGAATTTAAGAAACCTTATTTCAGATTTTTTGAGGCCTTGAAAAGTTGCATGAATGTGAGCGTAAGTACTATTGTTGTGGCAAACCCCATAATTGCAACGGTAAAAAATACGATGGCCTCAAAACTCTCGTAGTTCTTAAACCAGGTAGTGGATAATTGTTGCAGGAATTCCGTATTGATCTCTTCTGCATAAACAGCAAAGAAAACCGTGAAGATAATCGTAGCCACAAAACCGGTGATCAGGCCAGTTTTAAAGCCAACTCCATAGTTAAAATCTTCTTTCAGTTCTATTTTCCGGTATTTAATGGCCTCGTAAATTCCAAAACCCGTGATAAACCCATTAAACAAACTGTAAAAAATATTGGTATGCAAGTCAACCAGCGAGAGTAGTAAAAAGTATCCGACAAGGCTTCCGCTTGTGGCAATTCCAAATCGTATGGGGAGATCAAAGCGCATCATGGTAGCTGCAGATTTCAATTCTTTATTAAAATACAAAATCTGCTTCATTATTCTTTAAATTCTTGTTAAATCCTTGGAGAGCCACTAATCCTTGTGGGAATTTCCATCCACAACCCTTAAATTAGCCGGGCTTTTCGAACAGGAAAGCATTATTTAATCAACAAAATACAAGACGTATGAAATCAAGATTATCCTTGGCGGTTTTAGCAATCTTTGCGCTTATTACCGTCAATGGCCAACAGGTTGCCTATGAGGAATACGACCTGGACAACGGCCTGCATGTGATCCTGCATCAGGACAACACAGCCCCTGTGGTAACCACCTCCGTGATGTATCATGTGGGCGGTAAAGACCGTACCGAAGGTCGTACCGGCTTTGCCCATTTCTTTGAACACCTGCTTTTTGAAGGCACAAAAAATATCCCAAAAGGAAAGTGGTTTGAGATTGTTTCTTCCAACGGGGGACAAAACAATGCCAATACTTCCCAGGATCGCACCTATTATTATGAGGTTTTCCCTTCCAATAATCTGGAACTTGGCCTTTGGATGGAATCTGAAAGGATGCTACATCCTATCATTGATCAAACTGGGGTAGATACCCAGCAGGAAGTGGTAAAAGAGGAAAAACGCCTCCGATACGATAATTCTCCATATGGACAAATCCTTCCTGTTCTGGGAAAGAACCTGTTTAAGGTCCATCCCTACAAGGATCCCAATATCGGGTACATGGAAGACCTTGACGCAGCTACCCTGGAAGATGTAATCGCCTACAACAAGAAATACTATGTACCCAACAATGCAGTATTGGTTGTTGCCGGAGATATTGATATCACAGCAACAAAAAAAATGGTTGCGGACTACTTCGGGGATATTCCAAGGGGTGGAGACATCTCCCGGAATTATCCGAAGGAAGAACCCATTACAGAAGAAGTCAGAAGTAAGGCATACGACAAGAATATCCAGATCCCTGCTTCTATTGTTGCCTATCGTACTCCCGGATTCCGGCAGCGCGACGCCTATGTCCTGGACATGATTTCCGCTTACCTGAGTGACGGTAAGAGCTCCAAACTCTACAAGAAAATGGTAGATGATCAAAAGCAGGCTTTGCAAGTGGGCGCCTTTAACATCGGACAGGAAGATTACGGGATGTACATTTTATTTTCGCTCCCTGTCGGAGAAACCAGCCTGGAAACCCTGGTCACTGAAATGGAAGAAGAAATCGCCAAAGTACGGGCAGAACTGATTTCTGAAAAGGATTATCAGAAACTACAGAATAAGTTTGAGAATCGTTTTGTGAATTCCAATTCCAGCATTCAGGGGATCGCTAACTCTCTGGCCCGATATTACATGCTTTACGGGGACACGGAATTAATCAATAAGGAGATTGAAATTTACCGGTCTGTCACCCGGGAAGAAATGCAAGCCGTAGCTGAAAAATACCTGAAACCCAATCAAAGGGTAATCATCGATTATTTACCTGAAGAAAAAATGGATAACTAATATGAAAAAGATATTTATAACCATCGTTTTTGTCCTGGCCGCAATCGGGGTACAGGCACAAATAGATCGAAGTAAAATGCCTGAACCGGGTCCTGCTCCGGAAATTAATCTGGACGACCCTCAGCGCTTTGAATTGAATAACGGCCTGAAAGTACTGGTCGTGGAGAACCATAAACTCCCACGGGTATCAATACAGCTTACCCTGGATAATCCACCAATACTGGAAGGGGAAAAAGCAGGGGTCTCCAGCTTAACAGGAAGCCTGTTGGGTAATGGATCTACTTCCATCTCAAAAGACGATTTCAATGAAGAAGTAGATTTCCTGGGAGCCAACATAAGTTTTGGATATAGAAGCGCTTTTGCCAGTTCCTTATCCAAATACTTCCCACGTATCCTTGAACTCATGGCCGATGCTGCCATAAACCCGAATTTCACACAGGAAGAATTCGACAAGGAAAAGGAAAAGCTGATAACCGGACTGAAAACTCAGGAAAAGGACGTATCTGCCATAGCGGGCAGGGTTCGTTCAGCGCTGGCCTATGGGACAAATCATCCTTATGGAGAATTTTTAACGGAAGAGAGCGTAAACAAGGTAACGCTTGTTGATGTCCAAAATTTATATCGCAACCAATTTGTTCCGGCCAATGCCTATATGGTAGTTATCGGAGATGTATCCTTTGACCAGGTAAAAGAATTGGTGACGGAGTACTTTACCCCCTGGACAAAAGCAGCTCCCCTATCACTGGGATATTCCGAGCCAAAGGATGCCCAATACACACAGATCAGTTTTGTAGACGTCCCCAATGCAGTGCAGTCGGAGATTGCGGTACAGAACCTGGTTAATCTGAAAATGAAAGATCCGGATTATCTTCCTGCTCTTGTGGCCAACCAGATCCTGGGAGGCGGTGGTGAAGGGAGATTATTCCTTAACCTGAGGGAGGATAAAGGATATACCTATGGTTCCTATTCCCGCCTTGGAAACAACAAATGGGCGCCTTCAACCTTCTCCGCCACTGCAAGTGTACGGAACATGGTAACGGATAGTTCCGTTGTAGAGATCTTGAAAGAGGTAGATCGTATCTACAAAGAACCCGTAAGTGAAAAAGAACTCAAAAATACCAAAGCAAAATACGTGGGCAGATTTGTAATGGCACTTGAACAGCCTTCTACTATTGCGCGCTATGCCCTGAATATTGAAACTCAGGACCTTCCCAAGGATTTTTATAAAACCTATCTGGAACGTATCAATGCCATTACTGTGGATGATGTGCAGCAAGCAGCCCAGAAGTATTTCAATATAAAAAACGCCCGGGTTGTTGTTGCAGGTAAAGGGAGTGATGTGTTGGAAAACCTGGAAAAGGTGAGCTTCAACGGCAAGAAAGTGCCTATCCTGTATTATGATAAATATGCCAACAAGACGGAAAAACCTGATTTCAGTGCCTCTGTACCCGAAGGAATGTCCGTGCAATCTGTTGTGGACAAGTATTTTGAAGCAATAGGCGGTAAGGACAAAGTAGATCAGATCAAGTCACTGAAACTGGTCTATGAAGGTGAAGCCATGGGGGCAAAAATCAAGAGCGAAGAGAAGCGCACTGCTGATAGGTTTGCACAGACTACCTATATGAACGATGCCCCTATGATGGGTGTTATCGCCAAGGGAGATGAGTTGTATATGAAGCAGGGCGGGCAGAAGAGGCCGCTTCCTCCGCAGATGCAGCAAGACATGTTAAGTGCAGCCAAGGGAGTATTCCCGGAGCAAAACTTTGTCGCCGGTGGTATGGCCAAGATTGCAGGCACTGAGGACGTAGAAGGAAAAGAAGCCGTTAAAATTGAAGTCCCCGGTGAGGTAGTGCAAGTTGTTTACTATTACGATATGGAAACTGGTTTAAAGGTAAAGGAAACCCAAATCATAAACATGAACGGGCAAACCCAGAACCAGGAGGTACTTTACAAGGACTATCAGGAAATAGACGGCATAAAGTTCCCCGGTATCCGTGTAGGTTCCATGGGGCCACAGAAAGTGGAAAGCAAACTACTGGAGGCTGTGATCAACATCGAGGTCAGCGATGCCGATTTTGAATAAAGATTAACCGCTATACATTTGGAAGCGCCTCAGTTTTGAGGCGCTTTTTTTTATTTACCAGATATACGCCGATAAGGATTACGACGGCAGCCAGCAATTGCACCAGGGTGAAACGCTCTCCGTCCAATATGCCCCAGAAGACCCCAACAATGGGGATTAAATAAGTAACAGAGACCGAAAATACGGGTGTGGAGATCTGAATCAAGCGGTTAAACATCACCTTGGCCACGCAGGTACCCAGTATACTGAGGATTACCAAGTATCCCACGGAGCTTAAAAACTCGGGTCTGCTCATCACTTCCCGGGTAAGCGCTCCCGAAAAAATCAAAACCACAGCTGCAGGAATGATCATCACGGCAAAATTACCTACAGCAATGCCTAAGGGCGAAACTTCTTGAAGTTTGCCCTTAATTATATTGGCATTCAAGGCATAGCATATCGTAGCAATAATAACCAGGCCAGCATACCAGTAATTCTGATTCGGGTTGATGTCGGCCCCCAGGAATATCAGCAAGGAGGCCCCGATGAGACCTATGATCACCCCTATCAACTGGTTGGAAGTAAAATGAATCCTGAAAGCGAGGTATCCCACAAAAATTGTAAATAAGGGAACGCAGGAATTCAGAATGGAAGCAATCCCACTGTCTATTTCTGTCTGGGCGAAAGCAAACAGAAATACCGGGAAAAAACTGCCAAGCATACCCGAAACGGCCACCCATTTCCACTGCTCTCTGGAAATTCCCCTCAGTGTCTTTAAACCATAGATGAACAAAAAGAGTGCTGTAATAACAATGCGAACCGATCCCATCTGGATTGGGTTAAATCCCTCCAGGCTTTTCTTAATGAGGATATAGGAAGTCCCCCATATCAGGGACAGGGTAATGAGATAAAACCATTTTCGGTTTACATCACTCATGTTCACAATTTTCCGCAAAAGTGGAATATTTTAAGAATAAAATGGGTTCTTAATTCGTAATTTTGGGTTTTATTTAACCTGAATCATGCGTACACGTTTATTATCCCTGTTGATTGTTGGATTTCTTGTTATTTACTCCTGTAAAGAAGCTAAAAACGAGAAAGAACCTACCAAAATGGAAGAGGTGATGGCCATTCACGATGAGGTCATGCCAGAAATGAGCACTATTTCTAAATTAGTCGCCGAATTAAAACCCCTTGCCGATAGTACTGCCACCGGACAAGATTATGACAAGGCCATGAAAGACCTGCAGGCTGCACACAAGTCCATGATGGATTGGATGGCTGGTTTCGGGGAACGGTTTGACCATGAGGAAATCATGGAAGGCAAAGCACTTAGTGAGGAAAAACAAAAGTGGCTTCTCGAAGAAGAGGAAAAAGCAAAGGCGATGCGCGACCAGATCCTAAGCAGTATCTCACAGGCCCAGGCGCTATTGGAGAAGAACTAGAAAGGCAGGTTTCCCAGGTCCACATTGCCTCCTGAAATAATAATGCCCACCTTTTTACCCTGAAAACGTTGAGATTCCCGCAGCAAGGCAGCGAGGGCTACTGCGCTTGAAGACTCCACCACTATTTTCATACGCTCCCAGACCAATTTCATAGCAGCGATTATTTCATCTTCGGTTACCCGGATAATATCGTGAACGTATTTTCTTATGATTGGAAAGGTATTGTTGCCCAAAACCGTCTTCAGTCCGTCTGCTATGGTATTGGTAGTAACATTAGTTTCTATGACCCCTGAATGAAAAGACCTGTAGGCGTCATCAACCTCGAAGGGTTCCCCCCCCATAACCTTACAGTTATTTCCAAAATAATGTGCTGCCAATGCAGTACCTGCTATCAGGCCTCCACCTCCGATAGGGGCAAAGATATAATCCAGGTCCGGGTA
>JABDRK010000271.1 GCA_013041785.1 Eudoraea sp. | reverse complement strand
GTATTTCAAATGAATACCCTTCAGGCACGAATATTTTTGAAACGCTACGGCAGCCCAATCCGTAATATTGAAATACATCCTGCCCCAATGCTATTAGGGATTCTTTGGTTTCATTTCCCGTTAGCAGAGCAACAGAATTCCGGTTTTTCCTGATCACATGGGGTTTGCTGCTGAAATAGTATTCAAAATACCTGGAGGTGTTATTGCTGCCGGTAGCGATTACTTTGTCGTAACTGCTTAATCGCGCCTCTTCAAAGCGGATAAGATCTTGCATCCCGGGAACCATATTGTCAAGAATATCTACCAATGCAGGGAGTAATACATTATCATTGGAGGAAAGCTTTACAAGGGCCTTGTGTCCACTGAGAATAACTGCGAGAAGGTCGTGAAAGCCTACAAGCGGGATATTCCCGGCCATGATTAATGCCACGGTTTGATCACGGTTTCCGGATATTTCATAGGGCTTAAGCCAGGCCAGCAGATTTTTTTCTTCCAGGCAATTGCCCCAAACCTCGAAAGCAAACAGGACCTGATCAGCTGTAAACCAACCATTTTTATGTCCGGCTAGCACCAGGGCAGCTTCCAATTTTTGGAATAAGGGATCCATCTCTGTTCCGGCTTTGTTATCGGTGGAGTAGCTGGAGGTAAATTCCCGTAACAGCTCGCCCAGTTTAACAACAGCTTTTATTTTTTCTTGGAGTTCCGGCATTAAATTTGTTCAGATTAGGTTGAGCATATACCTTTGCGCAAAAATAGAGATGCTGAGGTAATTTCAGCTTAAAACGAAAAAGAAAATTATGGCAATTATCATTACAGACGAATGCATCAATTGCGGGGCCTGCGAACCGGAGTGTCCCAATACTGCGATATATGAAGGAGCCGATGAATGGAGGTACAGCGATGGCACCTCACTTAAGGGCGACCTTGTTCTTCCTGATGGGCAAGCTGTTAATGCGGAGGAAGTCCAGGAACCTATAAGCGATGAATTCTATTATATAGCACCTGATAAATGCACCGAATGTATGGGCTTTCATGAAGAACCCCAGTGTGCTGCCGTTTGTCCTGTAGATTGCTGTGTGCCGGATGAAGACCGGGTAGAAACTGAAGAGGAGTTGCTGGCCAAGCAACGATTCATGCATCCGGATTAAAAGTCTCCGGGGCTATTTTCCAACATTTTCCCGGCTATTTCCTTTAAAAACTTAGCACAGACTACAGCGGTCATGCCGTTTACGTCCCGTGTTGGATTGTATTCAACAATATCAGCCCCTACGAGTGGAGCCTGGATGTTTTGAATAATTTCAATCGCATCCCGGCTGGAAAATCCTCCTGGCTCATAATGTGATATTCCCGGTGCAAAAACAGGGTCCAGGGCATCTATGTCCAAAGAGAGATAAAGAGGACCTTGGAATTTTGGAAGCATTTCAGGCCGGTAATCCTTCATCTCCAGGATTTCCACACCAAAACGGCTTGCCTGTTCACGTTGATGTGAAGACAGTGTCCGGATCCCCACCTGAACGAGTCGGGATGCCAGCCCGGATTCCATAATACGCGCAAAAGGGCAGGCATGGGAATACCGGTCTCCTTCAAAAGTGTCGTAAAGGTCGGCATGCGCATCAATATGCAGGATTTCCAGGGGGCCATATCTCCGGTGAAAGGCCTGAAGCAGGGGGTAGGTAATGGAATGATCTCCTCCAAGGGTAATTAAAGGCAGCCTGCTATTTAAATGGGTGTCTGTAAAATGGGCGATATCAAAATAATCTGCTACTTCTAAATCACCCAGGTCTTTGATGATCTCAGGACGGATTTCCAGACCATTCTCTGCAAAGAAATTAAATGCATCACTTTTGTACGCTTCGCGAACTAAAGGAGGGGCTTGTGCCGGCCCTTTCAGGAAAGAGGATTTATCATCATATAAAATGCCCTGAAGCTGTAGTTTCTGCATGAATAATAGCGCGCATGTGGTTTATAAATGTAATGTAAAAACTATATTTGCATCCTCAAAATCAAATTTAGATGAAAGCAGGTATCGTAGGCCTTCCCAACGTGGGCAAATCCACGCTCTTTAATTGCCTTTCCAACGCAAAGGCCCAAAGTGCAAATTTTCCATTTTGCACCATTGAGCCAAATATCGGGGTGGTCAATGTGCCTGACAAAAGATTGGAAAGATTAGAGCAGTTGGTAAAGCCCGAACGGGTAATACCGGCCACTGTAGAGATAGTGGATATAGCTGGCCTTGTAAAAGGAGCGAGTAAGGGAGAGGGCCTGGGTAACCAGTTTCTGGCCAATATTCGGGAGACCGATGCCATACTGCATGTTTTGCGCTGTTTTGACAATGATAATGTGGTACATGTGGATGGTTCTGTCAATCCCATTCGCGATAAGGAGACCATAGACATGGAGCTGCAGCTAAAAGACCTGGAATCGCTCGAAAAGCGGCTTGATCGGGTATCGCGGGCGGCACGTACCGGGGATAAAGAAGCACAAAAAGAAGAGGGTGTACTGGCGGAACTAAAACGAAATCTCGAATCAGGCTTGTCGGTTCGCGCCATGCAAATAGCAAAAGACGACTACAAGGCATATGTCAGTCCCTTGCAACTCATTACTTCCAAGCCCGTAATGTACATATGCAATGTGGATGAAGCTGCTGCCGTAAAAGGGAACACCTATGTGGAGCAGGTCAAAGCAGCTGTTGCCTCTGAAAAGGCTGAAGTGCTGGTTTTGGCTGTGGCCACAGAAGCCGATATCATGGAACTGGAAACTTACGAAGAGCGTCAGATGTTTCTGGAAGATCTCGGACTTGATGAGCCTGGAGCCTCAAAGCTTATTCGGGCGGCATATCGTTTATTGAATTTACAAACCTATTTCACAGCGGGTCCCAAAGAAGTCAGAGCCTGGACCATAGCTGTTGGCGCAACTGCTCCCCAGGCTGCCGGAGTGATCCACACAGATTTTGAAAAAGGATTTATCCGGGCAGAAGTGATTTCCTTTGCAGACTATACCGCATTGGGAAGTGAGATCAAGGTGCGCGAAGCAGGGAAAATGAGGGTGGAAGGAAAAGAGTATGTGGTGCAGGATGGGGATGTGATGCACTTTAGATTTAACGTTTAGCATTTACCCGTTACTCAGCCATTTAAGACTCCATGAGGGTGGCTTACTATCAACAATAGACGGGTTTTATTGTTAATTACTTTCTTTTCTGCCCACTTTGATATGTGCCTTGAAATTTTATATTAGCAAGATAAACCCCAAATTATGGCAGTTACGCAGTATACAGAGGACAACATCAGGTCGCTGGATTGGAAAGAACACATCCGGATGCGACCCGGGATGTACATTGGAAAATTAGGGGATGGCTCTTCTCAGGATGATGGAATTTATATCCTGTTGAAGGAAACCATAGACAACAGTATTGATGAATTTGTCATGGGGGCTGGTAAAACGATCGATGTTTCCGTTCAGGGAGATCGGGTTACTGTGCGCGATTACGGAAGAGGGATTCCACTGGGCAAGGTGGTTGATGTAGTTTCTAAAATGAATACTGGCGGGAAATATGACACCCGGGCCTTTAAAAAATCCGTAGGCCTTAATGGTGTTGGTACCAAAGCTGTAAATGCGCTGTCCACTTATTTCCGGGTAGAATCTAACAGGGATGGCAAGTCAAAATCCGCAGAATTTTCTTTAGGAGAACTGGTCAACGAAGAGCTATTGGACGAATCCTCAAGACGAAGAGGAACTAAAATCACCTTTACACCGGATGTTTCCATTTTTAAGCACTATAAGTACAGGAATGAATACATCGAGCGCATGCTCAGAAATTATGTGTATTTGAACCCCGGACTAACCATTCTGTTTAACGGACAGAAATTTCATTCGGAAAATGGTTTAAAAGATCTGCTCGAGGATAATAACAATAAGGAAGACATGCTTTACCCCATTGTTCATCTCAAGGGGGAGGATATTGAAGTGGCCATTACGCACAGTAAAACACAGTACAGTGAGGAATACCACTCATTTGTCAACGGACAGCATACCACCCAGGGAGGAACGCATCAGGCTGCCTTCCGTGAAGCCATAGTGAAGACCTTCCGTGAGTTTTACGGGAAGAACTACGACGCCTCTGATATCCGCAAATCGATTATTTCAGCAATTTCCATCAAGGTAATGGAACCTGTTTTTGAAAGTCAGACTAAAACCAAGCTGGGATCTACGGATATGGGCGGCAACCTGCCCACCGTACGTACTTATATAAACGATTTTATCGGCAAGCAACTCGACAACTACCTGCACAAGAACGCTGAAACGGCGGAGCTTATTCAAAAAAAGATCGTACAGGCAGAAAAAGAGCGCAAGGAATTATCGGGGATCCGCAAACTGGCAAGGGAACGTGCCAAGAAAGCCAGTTTGCACAACAAAAAGCTAAGGGATTGTCGCATTCACCTGGGCGATATGAAGAATGATCGCAGGTTAGAAAGCACCCTGTTTATTACCGAGGGAGATTCTGCTTCAGGCTCCATCACCAAATCGAGGGATGTTAATACCCAGGCGGTATTCAGCCTCAGGGGTAAACCATTGAATTCCTATGGTATGACGAAAAAGATCGTTTACGAGAATGAGGAATTCAACCTGCTGCAGGCTGCACTTAATATAGAGGAGGCCATGGAAAACCTGCGTTATAACAATATAGTAATCGCTACGGATGCAGACGTAGACGGGATGCATATCCGATTGTTGCTTATTACCTTTTTCCTGCAATTCTTCCCAGAGCTTATCAAGGAAAATCACCTGTATATATTGCAAACCCCGCTTTTCCGGGTACGCAATAAGAAAGAGACCATTTATTGCTACAGTGACGAGGAGAAAAAAGCCGCGATTGCTAAACTCACGGGAAAACCGGAAATTACGCGATTCAAGGGATTGGGAGAGATATCACCCGATGAATTCAAACATTTTATAGGGGATAATATTCGCCTGGAACCCGTAATGCTGGATAAAGCCATGTCTATTGAGGAATTACTAAAATTCTATATGGGTAAAAATACCCCTAACCGACAGGAATTCATAATTGAAAATCTTAAAGTAGAAGTAGATCTGATAGAGGAGAATCAGCTATAAATCAAATAAATAGAATTCTTTATTTATGGCAGATAATGAAGAGATGAACGAAGCACAGGAAGAAGAACAGGGGCATGACCAGGACACCCTTACGCGGGTAACTGGCATGTACAAAGACTGGTTCTTGGATTATGCTTCCTATGTGATTTTGGAGCGTGCTGTCCCGGCTATTGAAGACGGATTCAAACCCGTACAACGCCGGATTATGCATGCGCTGAAGGAGCTCGATGATGGCAGGTACAACAAAGTAGCCAATGTGGTTGGGCATACCATGCAATACCATCCGCATGGAGATGCCAGTATCGCCGATGCTATGGTGCAATTGGGCCAGAAAGACCTGCTGATTGATACACAGGGTAACTGGGGAAACATTCTTACCGGGGATAGTGCAGCAGCCTCACGGTATATCGAAGCGAGGTTATCCAAGTTTGCCCTCGATGTGGTATACAGTCCGAAAATTACAGAATGGCAATTATCCTATGATGGCAGAAAGAAAGAACCGGTAAATCTGCCGGTAAAATTTCCCTTGCTGCTGGCTCAAGGTGCTGAAGGTATTGCGGTAGGGCTTTCAACAAAGATCCTGCCTCACAATTTCAACGAGATCATAGATGCTTCTATCAAGCATTTAAAGGGTCAACGATTTAAACTCTTTCCAGATTTTCCAACCGCTGGTATCATTGACGTTACCAATTACAACGATGGGATGCGCGGGGGTAAAATAAGGGTCAGGGCCAGGATTTCTCAACTCAACAAAAACACCCTGGTGATCACTGAAATCCCACATGGCACCAATACCTCAAGCCTTATCGATTCCATTCTCAAGGCCAATGACAAGGGAAAGATCAAGATAAAGCGCATTGAAGACAATACGGCGGCTGAGGTTGAGATCCTGGTTCATCTGCCAGGGGGTATTTCCCCGGATAAGACCATAGATGCGCTCTATGCGTTCACTTCATGTGAATCCTCCATATCGCCCCTAAGTTGTATTATCGAGGATAATAAACCCATATTTATTGGGATTCAGGAGATGCTGAGACGTTCTACCGACCATACGGTGGAAATGCTCAAATCCGAATTGGAGATACAACTATCAGAGCTTGAAGAGCAATGGCATTTCGCTTCACTTGAGCGCATATTTATCGAGAATCGTATTTACCGCGATATTGAGGAAGAGGAAACCTGGGAAGGAGTGATCAAGGCCATTGACAAGGGACTCAAACCACACACCAAGCATTTAAGGCGGGCGGTAACCGAGGAAGACATTGTAAGACTGACCGAAATACGTATTAAAAGAATCTCCAAGTTTGACCTGGACAAGGCACAGCAAAACCTGGAAAGCCTGGAGGGTAAAATCGCAGAAACCAAGCACCACCTGGAACACCTGGTGGATTTTGCCATAGCCTACTTCAAGAACCTGAAAGCCAAGTATGGCAAGGGGCGTGGGCGAAAATCAGAGATTCGGATTTTTGACGACATCGAGGCCACCAAAGTGGTCATTCGTAATACCAAGCTCTATGTAAATAGGGAAGAGGGATTTGTGGGTACCTCCTTACGGCGGGATGAATATGTGACCGACTGCAGCGATATCGATGATATTATTGTCTTTACCAAGGACGGTCAGATGATGGTGACCAAGGTCGATTCCAAAACCTTTGTCGGGAAAAACATCATTCATGTTGCTGTTTTCAAAAAGAAGGATCAGCGCACTACCTACAATATGATCTATAAGGACGGAAGGGGTGGTGCCAGTTATGTGAAGCGGTTTAATGTTACCAGTATTACCCGAGACAGGATGTATAACCTCACCACAGGCAAAAAAGGATCCGATGTACTCTATTTTACAGCCAATCCCAACGGAGAGGCTGAAGTGGTTACGGTTAACCTCCGACAAAAAGGAAGTATTAAAAAATTAAAGTGGGATCTTGATTTTGCTGACGTTTTGATCAAAGGCAGGGGATCCAAGGGTAATATTGTGACGAAATACCCCATAAAGCGCATAGAACTCAAAGAAAAAGGGCTCTCCACCCTGAAGCCACGTAAAATCTGGTTCGACGATACTATTCAAAGACTCAACGTGGATGAACGCGGTGAACTTCTCGGGGAGTTTACATCAGATGACCGCCTGTTAATAATCAATCAGGACGGCCGGGTTAAGACGGTTATTCCTGAATTAACCATGCGCTTCGATGACAATATCATTGTGCTTGAAAAATGGAAACCCAAAAAACCTTTAACTGTAATTTATTGGGAAGGGGATAAGGAACTGTTCTATGTTAAACGGTTTATAATTGAGAATCCAGACAAGGAAGAAATTATAATTACAGATCACCCCAAATCCTATCTGGAAACAATATTTACTGATTACAGACCCCTTGCTGAGGTGGTTTTTGCCAAGAAACGCGGGCAGGATCGTAAAGACAACCTGAAGATTAACCTGGAAGAGTTTATAGCTATCAAGGGAATAACGGCTATGGGGAACCAGTTAACCAGGGAAAAGGTGTTGGAAATCAATGCTTTGGATCCGCTTCCCTACGAAGAGCCAGAAATTCATGAAGCTGCAGAAATAGAGGTGGTGGATGAGGAAAATATACTTCCGGACGAAACCAAAGTAAAACCAAAGGCAGACCCTTCGTCTAATGGTGAGGCTGAAGGACCAGAAGGGCAGACTACCTTATTTTAATCACATACCATTGAGGAAATTTATTAAGGAATTCAAGGATTTTGCCATTAAAGGCAACATGATCGACATGGCCATTGGGATCATAATCGGTACTGCCTTTAATGCAGTTGTAAACACTTTAGTAAAACGGGTGATAATGCCCCCACTATCTGTACTGACCAATGATGTAAGCCTGACCGACCTGAAGTATGTGCTTGTTGAAAAGACTGCAGACCTGGAGGAAGTCTCCATAGGTTACGGTGAATTGCTGGAAGTCCTCGTAGATTTCCTTATTGTCGCCTTTACCATATTTATTGTCATCAAATTTGTCAACCGTATGAGGGTTAAGGCTGAGGATCCTAAAAATGCAGAAGAGGTGACCCCAAAGAATATTGCGCTTCTGGCCCGACTGGAAGAATTGCTTGAGGAGCAAAATGAAATTCTCCGCAATTCCAAAAACTAACCCGAGTTATCGGAACTATCTTCATTAACTACTTCAACTTTCTTGCGCATCTTCATATTGAGGAACTCTACCAGCAGTGAGAAGGCGATCGCAAAATACAGATAGCCCTTAGGAATGGCGCCAATCTCCTGATTAAATATTTTGGTATGGCTCAAATGCGCCGCTTCAGCAATCAGCATAAAACCAATCAGAATTAGGAAAGCCAGGGCCAACAGCTGCATGGAGGGGTGTTTATTAATGAAGACGCGAATGGGATTGGCAAAGATCATCATGATTAGAATGGATATAACAACCGCGATGATCATTAGGATCAGGGCATCCATGGGTTTCTCTCCAATACCGTTGGTCATCCCTACCGCGGTTAGTATAGAATCAATAGAAAAAATAAAATCGATCACGACAATCTGAAATATGGCACGGGAGTAACTGGTCAGGTTCTTGGCCTTGATGGCATCTTCATCATGATGCGGCAGCTCTACTTTTTCATGGATTTCAGAAGTACTTTTATAAAGGAGGAAAAGTCCGCCAAAGAACAGGATTATCGCCTGTCCGCTTACACCAACAGAAAGCCATTCGGTTTTGATGTAGTAAAAAGGATTTTTCAGCCCGATGAGAAAAGAAACCGCAAAAAGCAGAATAATACGCTGTACCATGGCCAGCAGCAGGCC
>JABDRK010000385.1 GCA_013041785.1 Eudoraea sp. | reverse complement strand
CCAACTACCTCTACCTTTACTTTACCTACCAGCTCGTGCTGGCCTGCGTAAAGTTTAGCTTCCTGAACAGGATCACAATCTGCCCAATCAATTTCGGCTTTGGTATTCTTAGCTTTCTTAGCTTTCCCGGCAACGCCTTCCAGTTCGGTTGCCGAATTCAAATCTTCCTTCTCACAGGAAGAAAAAACGAGCCCGAGTATCAACAAGGGTAAGAGTAGTTTTTTCATAATAAATAGTTTAGTGTTTCTTTAAGGTTTGTTTTTATTTTAATTTCAAAACTGCGCATAGAATCATGAGTAAACAATGACCTTCGTCAGTTTACGTAATAAATAAAAGTAGCAAACAAATTATGGTCTTGTATTTTATTTCGTTGTATACCCAAATATCTGGATAAGAGGATAATGGAGAGACTATGTCGTAAGAAAATACACCTATAAAAAACAGAAAAACAGTACTAAGAAAAATATGAAAGAGTCCTAATTATTCAACATCACCGGCATTACCAGCATGGTAATGGATTCACCCTCGTCCAGACCATCGGCAGGGGTAAGGATCCCGGCACGGTTGGGCAGGCTCATTTCCAGTGAAACATCATCTGAAGATAAATGTCCTAACATTTCAATCAGGAAACGGGAATTAAACCCGATTTGCAGGTCATCACCCTGGTAAGAACACGTCAAGCGTTCTTCTGCCTTGTTGCTGTAGTCAATATCCTCAGCAGAAATATTCAACTCGGCCCCGGCCATCTTAAGCCGGATCTGGTGGGTGGTCTTGTTTGAAAAAATGGAAACCCTTCGCACAGAACTAAGCAGTTGGCCTCTGGATATACTGAGCTTATTGGGATTTTCTTTGGGGATTACCGCCTCGTAATTGGGGTATTTCCCGTCAATCAGCCTGCAGATCAGTTCCGTATTGTCAAAACTGAACTTCGCATTGTTGTCGTTGTATTCGATCAAAACTTCTTCTTCACTACCGGCAAGGATACCTTTTAACAGGTTCAGCGGTTTTTTAGGCATAATGAATTCAGCTACCTCAGAAGCATTGACATCGGCCCTTTGGTATTTCACCAGCTTATGTGCATCTGTAGCCACAAAGGTCAGGTGCTCCGGGGAGAATTGAAAAAAGACCCCGCTCATCACCGGCCTCAAATTATCATTACCGGCTGCAAATATGGTCTTGTTAATGGCAGAGGCCAGGATATCTCCCATTATTTTGGTAGCACTGGGATCTGCCAGTTCAACTGCCTTCGGGAACTCGGCGCCATCAGCATAGGCCAGGGCATATTTACCATGGTTGGAACTGATCTCTACCGTATTGTTGTCCTCCACCACAAACGTCAGCGGTTGTTCCGGGAAGGTTTTTAAGGTGTCGAGCAATAAGCGGGCGGGTACGGCTATAATCCCTTCATTGTCGGAATCCACTTGCAGTACTGTGCTCATAGTTGTTTCCAGATCAGATGCCGAAACGGTTAATTTCCCTTTTTCCAGGACAAAAAGGAAGTTATCAAGGATGGGAAGTGTGTTGCTGGTGTTGATCACTCCCCCCAGGACTTGAAGCTGTTTTAATAAATAGGTGCTCGATACAATAAATTTCATACGTAGTAGTGCTTTTGTTCCGTCGAAATCGACCTTAATTTATGCTTGCCAATTCATGCATCAGGGTCGTAAAAACAAATATATTTCATATATCTGAATTGCGCTCCCGAAAGGTACAAACTTATTAACAGTTATCTGGCGTATTTCCGCTTTCTAAAGCGATTGAATGCAAAGCCAAACAGCAAGGTAGCCAGAACGGGAATTCCAATATTCACAAGCTGCCATTTCGCTTTCTGCGCACTGATTTTTTCGGGATCCAGCAAGGGAATCCTGACTTCCTTGGAACGAATGTTTATAAGTCCGCCTTCTCCCAGCATATAGTTCATACAATTTAACAGGAATTCCTTGTTGCCGTAAAAATTGTTGGTCCATTTATCATACCCCAATTCCAGGGGTCGACCGTTTCGCATTTGGTTTTTGATAAGGTCGCCATCTCCTATTACGATCATTTTGTTTTCCGGCCCTTCCTCCTGATAGGTAATTGTTTCCAGAGGGCGAATCCGGTTTTTATAGGCTGAACTAAAGGCACCTTCAATTAATACAGTCAGGGGGAGTCCGCCATCGGCGTATGCCTCGCGTTCAGGGGCTGATTCTGCCATATCCAGACTGATTTCCCGAGGTACCCCATCCGCCTTGGACAAAGGGGAACTTTGTAATAGGAGCGTTTTGCGATAGTCGTTGGCCAGGGTGTCCAGGGAACTCGCAAACTGGAACCTCAAGGCCTCCATATTGGTATTTACCGGATGGTTTTCCCGGGAAAACACCATAGGGTGATAATACCAGGGAACTGGATTATACTGGGTGTTATTTCCTTCTCCCATCGCCAGTACAACCTGTGTAAAATAAAGGTCATTCACCAAATTAGGGTTAATCCGCACCCCATATCGGAATAGTAGGTCGTTAAGGTTGAGGTCCCTGATATATGCCAGGCTTTTACCTTGGTTGTTAAACAGGCTGTCCAATTCAGCAACTACAGGATCAATCAGCCACATACTTGCTCCTCCATGAACCATGTATTGATCCAGGACATATTTTTCTTCTTCGGTAAACGCCTGGGTAGGCTTTGCTATCAGGGCAAGGTCAAATTCCCTTAATCGCTCCAGGGTGCCTTCCGGATTCGTCGCCACCGAATCCAGTGTAATGGCCCCGATATTGTAGTA
>JABDRK010000382.1 GCA_013041785.1 Eudoraea sp. | reverse complement strand
ACTCCGGCCCGTCATCGAGTCCCGGATCATTGGTTAGTCGGGTTTCTTTCCTGCCATCAGTCCCTATGCTGTAAATATCATAATCGCCTTCTCTGTGTGCCGTGTAGACCATTGATTTTCCATCCGGAGCCCAGCCATGCCAGTAGGAAGGTAATTCCGTTGTTACCAGTTTGGGTGTGCCTCCTTCAATAGGAAGGGTGTAAATCCGGGAAGTTCCATATTCAGCACCTTCAATTAAATCGTTATTGCTGATGGCAATCATCCTACCATCCGGAGAAATGCCGTGGTCGTTGTTACACTGTTTTGCGTTACCAGTATCAATGACTTCCCTACGCTTTCCGTCGAGGGAAATTCGGTATAGCAGCCCCTCCTGGTTGATAATAAAATACGTCCCATCCTCACTCCAGTTTGGAGCTTCGAAATGGGCATTTTCCTTCAGGATGAGTTCTCGTTTCCCTGTTGTCAGATCATAAGTCTCAAGTCTGGAAATCACAGAATGGGTTTGGGTATGTCCTAAAAAGGATAGTGATATTAGCAGCAGATAAATTAGCTGTACTTTGTTCATTACGTCTTATTTATGGCTATCTCAATACCTCGTTTGGTTTCTTAACTATCTTCAAAATCTATACCCCTGTGACTTCCATCACAGAAGGGTTTGTTATCTGAAGCTCCACAGCGACAAAATGCGGTGGCCCTTTTCTTAGTTTCTTTAGATCCATCTACCATGGTGATCTCCAATTCCCCGTGTACCATCAAAGGTCCGTTGGGAGTTACTTCAACTTTCTGACTCATATTCTGTTTTTTATTTTCAGGTTTATGTTTTTCATTTTTAATGCGATATGACAATGCGCCGGAAGGACATAGGTCGATTTGCGACTGCAAAGCCTCTACCGAGGCGTTTTGCGGGTTGATCCACGGTTTATCATCGGGTTTGTATACCTCGGGTAAGGTTTTGACACAAACGGCCGCATGAATGCACTTCCGGGGTTTCCAGATTACTGTGATGCCTTCATTCTGGTATTCCTTGACGATTTCTTTACCGGCCATCTTTTATTTATTCTGCATCAAATTATCTATTTTCTTTTGTATCTCCTCTGCTTCCGCGTATTTGGCATCTCCTGCACTTCGATTTACTTTGGAAAGGTCAAAGGCTTCTTTCATAACAGTTTTATACTGCGCCTGCAATTTTTCAACAGGGCTTTTCTTTTTAAATAATCCGAACATAGCTTTATTTTTTAGTTATTTCCAATCGGTGGAGGTCCTTCGGGAACCATAGGTTCGTACACCTCTTCTCCTTTTCGTTCTTTGTACTCCGACTTTATTTTTTCGACCAGTTTTGGGCTTTCAAAAAGATCAGCCATGGTCATTCCAAGTGCCTTGGCGGCATGGATCATTCCTTTATGCCCGATACTCATCCCACCGCAGGCAACAACGGCCCATGAATGCCAGGGTGTATCTTTCGGCGCTACGGTTACACTGAGATTAATATTGGGAACGTTCCAGCTAACATCACCCACATCTGTTGAGCCTCCCCCAGGATTTTCCTTGGTTACCTCCAGGGGTGATATTTCACTTTCCATTCCCAGCTGTGGTTTTCCGGTTTCCTGCTGTATGCGCCTTCCGAATTCCGTTTCTTCGTCCGTATAGGTGATAGGACCCAGCAATTCGAGGTTTTTTTGCATCACTGCCCCTCCGGCCCGATTTACCAATACTTCGTAGATCCCGGAAATAAGCGAGATCTTGTAGTCTACATTTGCCAGGATAGCCGCTCCTTCGGCCATCGCCTTTACTCTTTCATAAACGGGCATCATTCCGCTTCTTTTTGTATCGCGCACACGAACCCAGAGTCGGGAGTAATCGGGAACTACATTAACTACCTGGCCACCATCCTGAATATGGTAATGTATCCTTACCGTTGGTTTGATGTGTTCACGGTAGTAATTTATTCCTGTGGTGTATAGTTCAAGTGCATCTGAAGCACTTCTGCCATTCCAGGGATCTGCGGAGGCATGAGCTGCCTGTCCGAAAAATTCGACCTTAAAATCGATCAGGGCCAGTGTACTTTGAACATCGGCTTCGGTCTTTGCACTTGGGTGCCAGCTCAGGTTGACATCTACATCGTCCCACAACCCTTCTTTCACCATCCATATCTTACCAAAAAATTTCTCTTCGGCAGGTGTTCCAAAAAACTTTACTGTGCCCTTAAGTTTCCCTGTTTCAATTAATTCCTTTACCGCTATAGCTGCTCCCAGGCTCGCTGTCCCAAAGAGGTTATGGCCACACCCGTGTCCGGCGGCACCTTCTTCCAGCGGGGACTTGGTGGGCTGTGCCTTCTGGGAAATCCCCGGCAGGGCATCAAATTCTCCCAGTACGCTTATTACCGGCTTTCCCGAACCGTAAGTGGCAACAAAAGCGGTAGGCATTCCCGCAACACCTCTTTCCACAGAAAAACCATTCGCCTGGGCGTAATCTGCAAGTATTTTTGAAGAATCGTCCTCTTCAAAGGCGGTTTCGGCCTGGGCCCAGATAGAATCACTTATTTGGATAAGCCTTGTCTGATGCT
>JABDRK010000367.1 GCA_013041785.1 Eudoraea sp. | reverse complement strand
GTATCAACCCGGGCGATGAACGCTATTCCCACCTAAAAGGCAAGCAGGCCATAGTTCCGCTGTGTGACCGTCCAATCCCCATCATTGAGGACGAGTATGTTGATGTTGAGTTCGGTACAGGCTGTCTGAAAGTCACACCTGCGCATGACGAGAATGACAAAATGCTGGGGGAAAAGCATCAGCTGGAGACTATCGACATTTTTAATGACGATGCTACCCTCAATGCCAACGGATTGCATTTTGAAGGGAAGGATCGTTTTGTTGTTCGTAAGGAAATTGTCAGGGAACTACAGGAGAAAGGATTTTTGGTAAAGACGGAAGACTACACCAACAAGGTGGGTACCTCTGAACGGACCAAGGTGATCATAGAACCCCGGCTTTCCGAACAGTGGTTCCTCAAGATGGACGAACTGGTAAAGCCCGCCCTGGCAGCTGTTTTGGAGACCAGAGAGGTAAAATTCCATCCGAAGAAATTTGAAAATACCTACAGGCACTGGATGGAGAACATTCGCGATTGGAATATCTCCAGGCAGTTATGGTGGGGACAACGCATACCCGCCTATACCTATGGCAATAATCCGGATGACATGGTAGTGGCGGAGAGCCCGGAGGCTGCTTTGGAAATGGCTCAAAAAAAGTCAGGTAATTCAGGCCTTACCTTATCTGACCTGAGACAGGATGAAGATGTGCTCGATACCTGGTTTTCCTCCTGGCTGTGGCCGATTAGTGTCTTTGGAGGAGTGCTGGATCCGGAAAACGAGGAAATTCAATATTACTATCCAACCAGCGATCTGGTTACCGCTCCGGATATCATCTTCTTCTGGGTTTCCAGGATGATTATTGCCGGTTATGAATTCAGGGGAGAAAGACCTTTTAACAATGTGTATTTCACTGGAATAGTACGCGACAAACAACGCCGCAAAATGTCCAAATCCCTTGGGAATTCCCCCGATGCCCTGAAACTTATCGAATCCTATGGTGCAGATGGCGTTAGGGTCGGGCTGATGTTAAGCTCGGCGGCGGGTAATGATTTGCTTTTTGATGAAAGCCTGTGCCAGCAAGGGAAGAACTTTGCCAATAAGATTTGGAATGCCTACCGACTCGTACAGGGCTGGGAGACGGCAGATATCGAACAGCCCGAAGCTGCTGCTATGGGAATAGCCTGGTACACCTCCCGATTTAATGCAGCACTTGAACTAATTGACGATCAGTTTTCCAAATACAGGATCTCTGATGCGCTGATGGCGATTTACAAGCTTATATGGGATGATTTCTGTTCCTGGCTGCTTGAAATTGTAAAACCTCCTTATCAACAGCCCATTGATCTTGCTACATACCAAGCCGTGATCACCCTTTTTGAGAACAATCTCAAAATATTGCATCCCTTTATGCCGTTCCTCTCCGAAGCCATTTGGCAATATATGGATGAACGTAGCCCTTCAGAAGCCTTGATTATAGCGAAATGGCCTACGGCAGGTCCAATAGAGGATAGTCTCATACAGGGCTTCCGTATTGGCAGGGAGGTGATTTCAGGGGTAAGGACCATCCGTAAAGAAAAGAACATCCCTATGAAGGAAAGCCTGGAGTTATACTTTATGGATGCAGAGCAGGTGGGGCACGCCTGGGATCCTGTTATTTCCAAACTCACCAATATTTCCGAAATCAGGAAAATTGATAAAAAAGTAGACGGGGCCCTCTCTTTTAGGGTAAAGAGCAATGAATATTTTATTCCCATAACGGGTCATGTTGATGTGACTGCGGAGATTCAAAAAATACAGGAGGAGCTGAATTACACCAGGGGCTTTCTGGCTTCGGTTGAAAAGAAGCTGGCTAACGAGCGATTTGTCAACAATGCGCCCGAACAGGTCGTTGCCCTTGAAAAGAAGAAGGCAGCAGATGCTAGAGCCAAAATCCAAACCCTGGAAAAAAGCCTGGGCAGTTTGGAATAATTTAATTGATGTATCTTTAGGCTCAGACAATTACACCTTCCTAACCAGTATTCTTAATAAAATTACATTCGCTATGCAAAGAGAAATGATCTTACTTCTTGCGTCGGTACTGCTATGGTCGGCCTGTTCAACAGATGCAAATGATACAGAGGAACAAACCGGCCCGGATGATATGCCAATGATCGCAAGGACAGCCATTCCGGATGCCAATTTTGAGCAGGCGCTGATAGATTTGGATTTGGATGATGAGGTGGACGGCTTCGTAAATACCAATTCAATAAAGGATATAGAAGACCTGGTTATTGAAGATAAGGGGATAGCCAGCCTTTCCGGTATTGAGGATTTTACCGCATTGGTAGGACTATGGGTAAGTCGTAATGACCTCACGACTCTGGACCTCACTGAAAACAGGAATCTTAAATTTGCTTTTGTAGCAGACAATGCACTGACCTCATTGCTGGTAAACCAGCTAACTATATTGGAAAAGATCCAGGCCGAAAACAACGCCCTGGCTACCCTGAATATCTCCGATAATCAGGCACTTCAACAACTGAGTCTGGCCAGCAATCAACTGACAGCTATTAATATATCGAACATCACGAATACCACGCAATTGAATACCTTTTCCATAGAAAACAATCCTCTGGAATGTATTATCGTGAATGAATCGCAATTGGCCGATATTCCAGCACAGTGGACCAAGGACGATGAAGATGTTTATGCCCTGGATTGTAACTAAGACTATATTTTGAGTCCGAGGAATTACGGATGAGCCTAAATTTGAGTAAGTGTAAGGTGATCCTTATCTTTAAGAAAACGAAATCGCCATGAAAACGCCTGTAGCAATAATTATTTTATTTTTTGGATTAGGTATGGTTTCTGTTTATGCGCAGATCCCGTCCAAGGAT
>JABDRK010000366.1 GCA_013041785.1 Eudoraea sp. | reverse complement strand
TCATTACAATTTGTCAGAAACCCCTTATTATTGACCATGGTCATTTCATGAAACATTTTTATTGTGTAACTAGTTACACCAAAGCTGTATTCTTTTCTTTCAAAAGGTTGAAGTTTACTGCATTATGACTATGGGAGCTAATACAATAAATGATCCTGCAATTATACAGAAGCTTAGGGCTATTCTTGATGCTAACCTTGGGAATGAAGGTTTTGGGGTTAAGGAGCTGGCCCGGGAGGCTGGCCTTAGTCGTTCCAGCCTGCATCGTAAAGTCCATGCCTATAACGGGAATTCCACCAGCCAGTTTATCCGTGAATACCGGCTTCAAAATGCCCTTAAAATGCTTCAGGAAGGGGAGGAAACCGTTTCTGAAATAGCCTATAATGTGGGATTTTCCAGTCCAACCTATTTCAACACCTGCTTTAAGGAATATTACGGATACCCCCCTGGCGAAGCGAAAATAAGGGCAGATTCTGCAGAACAGGAAACAGACCAGACACTAAATCCATATCCTTTAGTACGCACCAAAGACAGGATCACCTATCTGAACAGAAGACTAAAGCGAACCAAAAGATGGATGGCTGTACTCGCCATAGGAATTGTTGTCACCATAGCCTGGGCTGCTTCCTATTACATAAATACCAGTGAAGATACAGCGGTTACCAATTCCGTGGAGTTAAGCGAGATAAAATCAATCGCAGTCCTGCCCTTTATAAACCTGAGCGGGGATCCTGATTTAGAGTATCGTAGTGAAGGAATGACCGAAGCTGTTATAACCCGGCTTGGTTTTATTGAAAATCTAAAGGTAATCCCCTTTACCTCAGTACGGAAATATAAATCCTCAGATAATGACGCTCCGTCAATAGCAAAAGAGTTGGGCGTTCAATATATTTTTCAAGGGAGTTTCCAGCTATCCGGAGATGGAGATCTGGTAAAATTTACCCTGCATTTGATTAACGGCCCTTCGAATACCAATGTATCCTCCGAGGATTACATTGGCGCATGGAATGAAGATATATTCAGTATGCAGACGGCCGTTGTGGAAGATCTTATCAGTCAATTAAATATTGAAATTGACAACAAAGAACTTTTGGCAATAGAGCGCGTTCCAACAGAAAATAGAGAAGCCTATAATACCTGGTTACAGGGAAAGTATCAGGCCTTCAAGTATACTAAAAATGGAATGGAGAATGCAATTCTATTATATGAAGAAGCCATACGCCTGGATCCCAATTTTGTGGAGCCCTATGTGGATCTGGCTCAATTATACTTGTTAGCAGGCGCAAGCTGGGGAATTTACACGGAAAGTGAGGCTTGGATTATGGCTAAAGAGTTATTATTAAAGGCCATTGAAGTTGATGATACCTACCAAGAAGCAAAAGAAGTTCTAAACGATGGTTTATATCTCTATGAGTGGGATTTTGAAACCATGGAAAAAAACTATCAAACAGCAAGCAACCTTAAAATTACCTATTGCCTTCAAACGGGCAGATATGAGGAGGCTTTAGCTTTGAATGAACAATTACATATAGAGTATCCAAATAGTGTATTTTTAATTACTTCGAAAGCTCTAACATTATCCTCGCTTAACAAATCTGAAGAAGCCTTTAAAATACTTAAGAGTTCAGATAAGTTATATTCAGATCATATTATGTATTTGAGAATAGCTTCCAGGGCATATTTCTACATGAAGGAATATGAAAGTGCGTATAACCATTTGAACAAATTCATACAAACTTTTCCGGAACGGCCCCCTACAGTATTATGGATACTTGCCGCCTGCGAATATCAGAAGGGGAACCTTGAAGCGGCAAAAAAATACATAGCAGAAATTGAAAATAAATATGAAGAGGGTGCTTCCGGAAGCCCTGCATGGTTCTTAGCCCTCTATTACGCTTCCATTGGAGATTATGAGCAGGCTTTTGAATGGCTCCAAAATTCATATGACAGACATGAAGTGGAAATGATCTGGTTACGTGAAGAACCTCCACTAAAACCCTTACGATCTGATCCGCGCTATGTGGAATTATACCATAAGGTAGGCTTTCCCATGCCGCCGCATCCCAATTAAAACCTTGATACATTGATTACAGACCTTTGTAACTTTTGGCACCTGTTTGCAAGTCTTCCAAAAAAACTTAAAAACATCCGGAACATAGCTGTTTAGTCCTGCAACACAGTTTAAGGGATCTTTGTTTTAATAATTAAACTGAGTATTAATCCTTAAATCGTTAGTCATGAGAAAATGGATATTTGGCTTATTATTTATAGGTCTCGCCAGCCTTACGTTTGCACAGGACCGTCCAAAAGAGGACGTCCGCACAGTAGAATTAGAAGGTGTTATTTTGACTTCGCCCAATTATGCGTACCTGGCCGAAGTACAGGATGTAGCATCCTCTGAAATTGTCCAAAAACTGGAAAGGAAAGTCGCAACCTTTGATATTAAGGAATCACCTATGTACAATAAGATAGACAAAGCTTATGAGGTATTCTTTTCCAACAGCAAAGGGAAAATTGTGGCTACCTACGATGAAAACGGTAAAATTCTTTCTGCCTTTGAAAAGTTTGGTGACGTAGTGGTTCCGGACCCCATCCGGAATACTGTGGTCCAGGCCTATCCCGACTGGAAGATGAACAGTAACAAATACCTGGTTACCTATTATCACGACAAGGGCGCTAAAAAAGTGTACCATTTCCAGCTTGAGAAAAACAATAAGAAAAAGAACCTGAAAATGACATGGGAAGGCCTGCCATTGTAGCTAGAAGAGACATTACCCCTGACTAAATCGCTCAAACTAAGTTTTGGGCGATTTTTTTTTGAAACCTTCTATCTATTGAAACATGGGAACATTATGGTTACTCATTTTCAGAATGCAGGTCAAATACACAATAAATCTCGTTTCCCCTATATTGCTTAACTTACCATTGCGTCTTTTCTCCCGGGTTTAATGGAGTACGGGTAAAAGGATGTTAGCAACAACTGACCTATGAATCATGAATATCCTCTTGAGGACAAGTTTATCCAGAAACTGATCAACATTCTGGAGCTTCACCTTGAGGATGAAAATTTTGGGGTAACCGAATTAGCCAGGGAAGTAGGCTTAAGCCGGTCCCAATTACACCGCAGGCTTAAGGCCATAAACGGAAAGTCCACAAGCCTGTTTATTCGGGAATACCGGCTGTCCAGGGCCATGGAAATGTTAGAGGGGAATGTAGCTACAGTATCAGAGATCGCCTATAAGGTAGGGTTTAGGAGCCCTACCTACTTCAACTCCAGCTTTAAAAAATTATACGGATATCCCCCGGGGGAAGTAAAGCATAGAAAGTCTGATACAGAAGCGCCAGCGGAAGAAGCTGAGGTTTCCCATGCGCAAAGCAAGGCCTATGGCAAATCGGGGAAAGTGAACAAAAGAAACGTTTTTTTAGTTGCGGCCGTGCTGATACTGGCCCTTGCTGCGACAATCATTTTTACCCTTAAGAATAACAACAAGTCAACCCCTGATACCACAATTTCAACTTTTGCGGATAAGTCCATTGCGGTTCTGCCCTTTAAAAATTATAGCGGTGATCCTTCCCTGGATCCTTTTTGTGACGGGATGACCGATGAAGTAATCTCCAGGCTCACCAAAATCAAATCCATAAGTAAAGTTATTTCCCGTACGTCGGTGTTCAACTATAAGGACACGGATAAGAGTATGCCGGAAATAGCAGCAGAATTAAAAGTCACCCATATTTTGGAAGGAAATTTCCAGAAATCCGGGGACAAAATAAAAGTCAACCTGCAGCTAATCAATGCCCCACAGGATGATCATTACTGGTCTGATGAATATACCGGTGAATGGGACAGCAATGATATTTTCAATATACAGGCAGCTGTTGCCGAAAATGTGGCCAAACACATGGATGTGGAAGTTTCAGAGGAAGAGTCGCGCAACATACAAAAAAGACCAACTGAGAACAAGGAGGCATACCGGAATTATCTCCTGGCACAGTTTCAAAGGAATAAGGACAACGAGCAAGCCTATGCGAATGCAATCCCCCTGTATGAGAACGCAATCAAATTGGACTCTGGTTTTATTGAACCCTATATCGGTTTAGCCGATGTCTGGATATTCGGGGGGTTGGTCTGGGGCATATATCCTGAACAGGAGGCCTGGGCAAATGCCAAGAAAGCCCTGGAAAAAGCCCGGGATATTGATGAAAATTATGCCGGACTAAAGGACATGCTGTACACGGGTTATTTCTATTACGACTGGGACTT
>JABDRK010000363.1 GCA_013041785.1 Eudoraea sp. | reverse complement strand
GGTGCACGGGGATACCGATGAAGGTACCGGGAATACCTATGCCTACCACGGGTACTGGGCAAAGGACTGGACCGCACTTGACCCCAACTTTGGCACCAAAAAAGAGCTTGAAACCCTGGTCAAAACGGCACATGGGGCCGGAATCCGGATTTTGATGGATGTAGTTGTAAATCATACCGGTCCGGTTACCGATATTGACCCCGTATGGCCAGATGATTGGGTCCGTACAGAACCCACATGTGAATTCACCACCTACAAGAACACCACCAGTTGCACCCTGGTGGATAATCTTCCGGACATCTATACTGAGTCTGATGGCAGCGTGAAACTGCCCGATCCCCTGCTGGCCAAATGGAAGCAGGAAGGGAGGCTTAGCAATGAACTGGATGAATTGCAGCTGTTTTTTGAACGCACAGGTTATCCACGTGCCCCCAGGTTTTATATCATCAAATGGCTCACGGATTATGTAAATGATCTGGGAATAGACGGATTCCGCGTAGACACTGTGAAACATGCCGATGAAAAGGCCTGGGCAGAACTCTATAAGGAGGCCTCTTATGCGTTTGAGAACTGGAAGAAAAAACATCCCGATGCTGTTTTGGATGACAACCCTTTCTTTATGGTTGGAGAAGTGTATAATTATGGCATTTCTAACGGACGTGAGTTTGATTTTGGTGATAAGACGGTAGATTATTTCGATTACGGATTTAAAAGCCTGATCAATTTTGAATTAAAAACGGATGCCTTAAAGGACTATGAAACGGTCTTTAAGAAGTACAACCGACTATTGCGAACCAAATTGAAGGAAAAAAGCGTTATAAACTATCTGACTTCACATGATGATGGGGCACCTTTTGACAAGGACAGGGAAAGAGGCTATTACGCGGCAAATATACTCCTGCTCACCCCGGGAGCCTCTCAAATCTATTATGGGGACGAATCTGGCAGGGACCTGACTATTGAAGGGACTGAAGGTGATGCCACGCTACGCTCATTTATGAACTGGGTTGAAATCGACAGCCTGCCCGAAACCCAAAAATTACTGGAGCATTGGCAGAAATTAGGGAAATTCCGGAGTAACCACCCTGCCGTTGGCGCGGGTCGCCATAAGCGATTGGCCAAATCCCCTTATGTTTTCAGCCGATCATTTGCGAAAGGGGAATTTCGCGACAAAGTTGTGATCGGGCTTGATCTCCCCAAGGGTAAAAAATCTTTATGGGTAAAGGGTTTTTTCGGAAATGGAACCAAACTGTTCGATACCTACTCCGGGACAACTGTAGAAGTATTAAACGGAAAGGTTACCCTTGAAAATGATTATGATATAGCACTCCTTGAACTGGCAGACTAAGGCTTACAGTTAGGCTAGCTGCGGGAATGTAATCCGATCCGGTTTCCTTCGGTATCCTTTAACAGGGCCATGAAGCCATGTTCACCGCCAATGGCTGTCTTCGGTCGCATTACCTCACCCCCAGCGCCTTCAACCCGGGCTAGTGCTTCATCTACATCCCGGCACGAAAAATAAATCAGGCTCCCTGCAAAATCGCTCGGACTATACATCTCGTGTTTTACCAGAGATCCCGAAATGCCTTTAACGCTTTCTTCATAGGGAAACCACCCCATTACCAATCCGCCCAGATCATGTATGGAGATTTGGATCTGGAATACTTCTTCATAAAATTTTTTGGCTCGTTCCATATCCGTCACCGGGATTTCAAACCAGCCTACCATGTTATGGTCCATATATACTCTATTAACCTTCTAATTTTTCTTTTAAACTACCGAGTCCTTCTTCAAAATCCTTCCCGACCATTTTATCCATACTCATAAATAACATCATGATGCTCATGGGAAATTTATTTTTTCCACTAAAACCCCAGGTTACTTTTGTTTTCCCCTCTCCGGCCTGGTCCACATCCAGATAGCAATCCGAGGTAGATTTCCAGGGCTTGAAAAAGCGTAGCTCTCCTTCAATTCTTTCACTTTCAACGATCTTCGTTATCTCCTGTTCTCCTTCTCCAACTTCCTTATTCCCATTCCAGTAACTGATAGCGCCCACCTCTCCATCTGTTCCGGTGAATTTATGCTCCATATTCGGATCTCTCTTTTCCCAGGGAGACCATTCACGTTGTTTTTCCAGAAACCGGAGATACTCGAATACTTCGTTTTTTGGTTTGTCGATTTCAACTGTCCTGAAGACATTGTACGATTTAGGGGCAATTGCGGCCAGAAAAATTACCAGCGCCACAATCCCCAATAGGATGTAAAGAAATGTTTCCATTTTGAGTTAATTGATTGGTTCTCCCTAAGATAGGGAATTTACAATTGCCTTTTATAGCGTTCAAGAATGTCCGCTACATGCTTGATGGATTTTTTGGTCCAGTCCAGCCGTTTTTCGAACTTTTCTTCTTCGCTAAGGCCCCAGGGTAAATCCGTCTTTCGCAGTCTCGATGACAACTGTTGAAGAATAATCGCAGCAGCTACAGAGATGTTAAGACTCTCCGTAAAACCAACCATGGGAATTTTAATTGTTTCATCTGCTTCACGGAGGACCTCCTCGCTCAGCCCTTCTTTTTCGGTACCAAAAAACAAGGCCAGAGGAGCATCAAATTCATATTCGTCCAACAAACAAGAATCCGTATGCGGACTGGTAGCAACAATTTTGTATCCCTTTTCCCTCAACACCTTGATACAGCTTAGACTGTCCGGGTATGAATAGGCATCTACCCACTGTTGCGCGCCCAGTGCAATATTCTTATCCAGACGCTTTCCGAACCGGGCTTCAATTAAATGGCAATCCTGTATCCCAAAGACCTCACAACTGCGTATAACCGCACTGCTGTTATGCATCTGAAAAACATCCTCCACGGCTACAGTGATATAACGCGTACGCAGTTCGAGGATGTCAATAAACCGCTGCCTCCTTTGGGGGGTAATAAAGGTTTCCAAATAATTAAGCAAGTCCGGTTCACGCATCAATCGAAGATAATAAATAAGTACCTTTAACAGACAAGATTTCGGAATGTCTAAAAAGATCGTGGTATTGACCGGGGCGGGGATGAGCGCCGACAGTGGGTTGAAAACCTTCCGTGATGAGGATGGCCTTTGGGAAGGGCATGACGTGATGGAAGTAGCCTCCCCGCATGGCTTTGCCAAAAACCCGGATCTGGTCCTTGAGTTTTACAACCAGCGCAGACGACAATTGCGGCAAGCCGCTCCAAACAAAGGACATGAAGCCCTGGCTGCCCTGGAATCCCATTATGAGGTAACCAAAAATACCCAGAATGTAGACGACCTGCATGAA
>JABDRK010000348.1 GCA_013041785.1 Eudoraea sp. | reverse complement strand
CCCCAGAGGTAGTAGTAACCAAAGAATTTTTCAGACTGTTTATCCCCCATACCATTGTCTATGAGGATCAACCTTTTCCCATCTTCTATTAGCAGACAACGGGCCGCCATATCAATCAGGTTGTTTGCATCAGCAGGATTGGTACGGCTCCAGAGTGTTTTGGGCACTACCCCAAACATAGCTCCTCCGTCTAACTTAAAATTTCCACATTCAATGGGGTACAATTTCATCAACGTAATTTCAAAAACGACACAAATTAAGAAAAGGCAGTGGGACCCGGACTATTCTTTAGGGAATTTTAGGAAATTCGAACTGTTTTCGGATGCAGTATACGCTTCAGCTGCAGTCCGAAATAGATCATACTTTTGATCTCCTGTACGCCAAGCAGTCGTTCTTTCTTCAAAACAAGGATCGCTTTCCCGTTTGATTCGATGTGGTAATAGGGGTGACTTTCCAGGAACAGCACGAGTTCATCCGTGAAGACCTCCCTGATAGCATCCGGATTATCCCCGAGCAGATAAAATCTGCGGTTAAAATCAGGGTGTTTGGGGATGTCGATATCATGGAAACCGGCCACTCCATAGAGCCATTGAAGCAGGCCTTCCCTATCCAGGGTAAAAGAGGGCAGGGGCGCGTCCAACTCCATGTGCATGGCTGAAGTCTTAACCACTTCCTTGGCAATGAATTCACCTTCCGAAAATTCCATGTCGAGCACCCGGCATTCCTTGTCTTCAGAAACGAGCTGGTTGTAGGTATATCGAATTTCGCGGGTATGAAAGAAAACAAAGTTCAGATAGTCCTTTTTGAAACTGCGTTCAGGGATGTAGGTCCAGCCAAAACCCTCAGAGGCAGCCTTGAGGCCCTCCTGCCTTTTGGTAAAATACCGCTCAATGGGTTTCAGGGAAGAAAGCGGAAGGGTTTTGCGAATGGCAAATGGGTGCAGGGAACCCGTTTCGAGTATATCGAGCCCGATGATCTCAACATTCCCACCCTTTTTCTGGAACGTACCCATATAGTGTCCCAGTCCCTCCAGAACCGTATGGTCTACAAACTGGCACATGGAAAAATCAAGCACTACATCTTCATTTTCCGGAATCACATCCAGTTTGTTTTTTAGCTTATAGAAATTGAGGAAACTGCAAAAATGCTTAACACTAACATAGTAATTGCCCACATCGGTTTCCTGGTAAAGCAGTATGTTGGGTTTTCGAAGATGGTTCAGGAACAATCCGAGATTCCGGTTTAGGAATACGTGTAAAATGAAAGTGACCAGAATCCCGAAACCAATCCCTGTGATCAGATTAGTAAACAGGGTAGTGAGCAGGGTTGCCATGAAAATAACAAGCTGTTCCCAGCCCACCTGGGCGATACGCTTAAATGTTTGGGGCGTAGCCAGCTTGTACCCGGTGTAGACCAGTATTGCGGCAAGGGCTGCCAGCGGAATTCGTTTAAGTTGGGATTGGAAAAGGAGAATGAACAAGATCAGGAAAAGCGCATGAAAAAAGTTGGAAGAGCGGTTGGTGGCCCCGTTGTTCACATTAACGGAACTCCTGGCAATTACCGTAACCACATTAAGGCCGCCCAGCATGCCGCTTACCACAGTAGCCAGCCCCAGAGCCTTCAGGTCCTTATTCACATTAGACCTCCTGCCCACGGGGTCCAGTTTGTCAATAGCCTTTATACTAAGAAGGGATTCAATGCTGGCTATCAGCGTAATGGCAATAACGGCCAGGAAGAATTCCTTTTGGTTCCAGGCACTGAAGTCGGGCCCCCTCCAGCTGGAAATGATATTGTCGGGCAGGGCAATCAGAAACTGATCACCCAGCGGATAGGGGGTGTTGGCAAAAGTATAAACGTAGCTCAAAACAATGGTGAGGATGAGGATCCACATGGGCGCAGGTACCAGCTGGAAATAGGCATTACGGATTTTGGCGTAGAAGATCATAACCAACAGGCTCATGATCCCGATACCGGCGGCAAAAAGAATTTCAGGATCCGGGTTTCTGGCCAGGTCCAGCAGGCCGTTGGGAATTTGGATAAGCAAGTCTACGATGCTTCCCCTTGTATTATTTTTCCCGATCATCACATGGAATTGCTTGGCGAGGATGCCGATCCCGATAGCTGCAAGCATCCCCTGAATGGCAGAGGCAGGAAAAAAATCAGCCAGGCGTCCCATTTTCAGAAACCCAAGCAGCAGCAATAGCAGGCCGGAAATTATTATAGCTGCCAGGGTGTACAGATAGCCCTGGTAAACATCTCCGGCCCCAAGGGTCGTTATCGCTCCAAGCAAGACAATGACCAGGCCATTTCCCGGCCCGGCGATAGTAACATTGGAACCTCCCAATATGGAAACTACCACTCCTCCTGCGATAGCTGCGATAACTCCTGAGATGGGCGGTGCCTCGCTGGCCAGGGCCAGGCCCAGACCCAGGGGAAGGGCAATCAATGACACCACAAAGCCAGAAAAAATATTCTTGGGCAGTGCCTGTATAAAATGTCGGGTATGGTTGGTTTTGTTATCCAAGATTATTTTCGAATGATTAACAGATCGGTTGGAAGGTCAGAGAGGATGTATTCGATATCGTGGGGAAAAATACGATCCAACAAGCTTGAATTCTCAGGCGCATTCATCACCAGCAGGTCTGCGCGAACTACCTCTGCATAGTGCCCAATAGAATAGCCACTTCTCCCAAAGATGCTCTGCATTTTTATGCGTACCCCGGAGGTGAATTCCTCAGGAAGGTCGTCCAGGATCTTTCGAACACGCTGGTCTTCCCGCATTTTTAATTTTTTTTTCATCAGCGTGGCCTGCTCCAGGCTCTTATCATCTTCCACGGCTACATGTATCTCCCGGGGCTGAATTTCCTCCACAATAGTAATTTGCTTTGCCCCCAGCGCATATGCTGCATAAAAAGCATCCATAATGGCCACTGGTGTTTCAGGGGCATCCAGGCCATTGACCACTATGTGCTGACAAGGCACCCGCTCAGTGGAAGGTTTGATAAGCAACAGAACCGAACAGTTTACCTTGCGCGTGAGTTTGCGGGCCAGGGTACCCACATAATACTGGTAGATGTTCTCATGCTGTAAGGCACCGAGGACCAGGAGATCAATCTGAAAGCGGGTACAGGCCTCCAGAATTACCGCTTCGGGTTTTCCCAACTCCCAATGAATGCTGATCGGAACCTCTTTAAATTCTATTTGTTCCAGATGGGATTTTAGCGAATGCTTCTTTTCATCGGTTTTCTCCCCCACGTGCAGCAACACCAGTTCGGCATTAAAATAATGAGCCAAACGGGTAACTTCATGCAGATTGAGTTGCAGGCTTGGCGAGAAGGCAAACCCGAATAAAACCTTTTTAAAAGGATGAGGTAAGGTGGTCATAGAAAAGAATCAGGCACAATATAACATAATACAGAGGAATTCAATTCAAAATAAACCCCTGTGGGGGTTTTGGAATAAAAATGCTAATTTCCCCGACAGATTGAGGAGCCAGGTTGGATGGCTCTTAATAAGTCGAATAAACTCCTGAACTAAGCAGGGTAACAAGAATTCAGAACATGCTTGAACTTGCAGGGATTATTATTCTGGGAATATGTGCACAATGGATTGCCTGGCGCTTGAAGCTGCCAGCTATCCTGCCCCTTATCCTCATCGGCCTTTTGGTGGGGCCTATCGCAACCCTCTATACCGAGGACGGCGCCAAGTTGATCGAACCCATTTGGAATGGGAATAACGGGCTGTTTCCCGGGGAGGGGCTTTATTATTTTGTATCCCTGGCGATAAGCATTATCCTTTTTGAAGGCGGACTCACCCTGAAACGGTCAGAGGTAGAAAATGTAGGCCCGGTGATCACCAAGCTGATAACGGTGGGCACACTGGTAACCTTTGTTGTAGCGGGGTTGGCAGCGCATTTCATTTTTGAACTCTCCTGGCAGATGTCTTTTTTGTTTTCTGCACTAATTATCGTTACCGGACCCACGGTAATAACACCCATTTTGCGAAACATCCCGCTAAAAAAAGATATCTCGGCTGTGCTGAAATGGGAAGGAATCCTGATAGATCCCATCGGGGCCCTGGTTGCGGTATTGGTTTTTGAATTCATCAGCGTGGGTGAAGGGCAGGCGTATACAAAAACCGCGATGATCGAGTTTGGAAAGATCCTGCTTTTCGGGTCGACCTTTGGTTTCACTTTTGCCCACGCCCTGGCGTTCGCCATAAAAAGGAATTATATCCCACATTATTTGCTCAACGTAGTCTCCCTGTCGGTTGTACTCCTGGTATTTGTAGAGTCCGATATTTTTGCCCACGAATCAGGATTATTGGCGGTGGTTGTGATGGGCATGGTAATGGGAAACATGAACCTGCCCAACATTAAAGAGTTGCTCTACTTTAAGGAATCCCTGAGTGTATTGCTGATCTCCATCCTCTTTATCCTTCTGGCAGCGAATATCAACATCAGTGATATGGAGCTTATCTACAGTTGGAAAACCGCCCTGTTATTTGTGGTAATTGTTTTTGTGGTAAGGCCACTGGGCGTGTTCTTAAGTACGCGCGGTTCAAACCTCAAACTCAATGAAAAAATGTTTATTGGCTGGGTAGGGCCCAGGGGGATTGTAGCCGCTGGTATTGCCTCGCTGTTCGGCTCCAAGCTGCTGGCCAAGGGGGAACCCGGGGCAGAGTATATTACACCCCTTGTTTTCATGATTGTTTTGGGGACGGTTTTATTGAATGCCACAACGGCCCGAATATTTGCCAAGATGGTAGGAGTGTTTTTAAAGCATTCTGAGGGCATCCTCATTATCGGGGCGTCCAAAGCATCCCGCCTCATTGGCAACTACCTCAAGAGCAACAACCGCCATGTGGTGTTGATAGATAACAACCCTTCCAATATTGAACATGCCAAGAAACTGGGACTGGAGGCCATGACGGCCAATATCTATTCCGACTCCCTCGCCGATAATATAGAATTGAACGATGTGGGTTACCTGCTGGCGATGACCGGGAATTCAGACATTAACTCCTATGCCATTGATAAGTTCGGGGAGCAGTATGGGGAGAACGGGGCCTTCAGGCTGGTTAGTGCGGACGAACTCAGTACCCCGGAAAACATACCAAAGGAGGGCTTGTTTTCCGCAACGGACGATTTTATAAAGCTTACGGAAGCCGTACGGAACTACCCGGCTATTCACGAGATCCCGCTAAAAGGCAGCGAACACTTTATTCAACTGATCACCAAGGCACGTGCAGACCAGTATATTGTACCCCTGTTTTTAAAACAGCCTAATGGAAAGTTAGATATCATCAGTTCCCTGGAAGAAGGCACAACCCCTATACCAGAAGGTGCCCAATTGGTCTACATGGGAAGAGTTTTCGATATTGAACAGGAGTTGGTCTAGTCGTTCAGTCGGAGTACGGCCATAAAGGCCTGTTGGGGAATTTCCACATTACCTACCTGCCGCATCCGTTTCTTCCCTTTTTTCTGTTTTTCCAGGAGTTTTCGCTTTCGCGTGATATCCCCGCCATAACATTTGGCAGTAACATCTTTTCGCAGCGCCTTGATCGTCTCCCGGGCTATGACCTTGGACCCTATTGCTGCCTGAATCGGGATGTCGAATTGCTGCCTCGGGATGAGTTCTTTGAGCTTTTCACACATTTTCTTTCCGATATGGTAGGCATTGTCGAAGTGGACCAGGGCAGACAAGGCATCCACATGTTGAGCATTCAGTAAAATATCCACACGCACCAGCTTGGAAACCCGCATGCCGATGGGGCTGTAATCGAAGGAGGCGTATCCTTTGGAAACGGTTTTCAGCCGATCATAAAAATCGAAAACAATTTCGGCCAGGGGCATATCAAAGGTAAGTTCTACCCGTTCCGGGGTGAGGTAGTTTTGGTTAGTGATCTGCCCGCGTTTATCAATACAGAGCGACA
>JABDRK010000264.1 GCA_013041785.1 Eudoraea sp. | reverse complement strand
GACCCGGATCACCTGAGCCAGAGAAAATGTAAAATCGGAATCGGCTACCAGGGAAGCAAATTCTCCCGGAACTCCATTCGAATCGTTATTGGTGCCATTGAAATCGTCATTCAGAATGGCAATTTGGGAATTGATTTGAGTATTACTGATATTTTCATTGGCATTATTATAAATCACATGTACCACTACAGGAATATTGATTACCCCAAGTCCGTCGTCCACCGGGGGCTCTTCACCACCACCTCCGCCAGAGCCGCCTCCGTTTCCACCTCCGGGATTATCCGGTTTTTTGGAGGCAATAAACGTACGTGTATGTTTTTCGATGTTGTACATGCGTTGTTCCAGCCCCGGGTTTGCCCGTAGCTTTTCGTTTAAAACTCTCATTGTTGCACAGGTCTTCCCTTGTGGCCCTTTAGCCGCAGTGTTGTCAATTTCATCTGTGTAAACGAAGAAATCGCTCATGTCTACCTGTATTTCCTGGGCTTCAGGAAGCACGGTCTCGTTCGCGTCCTTTTCACAGGAGACCAGGATTAAGGCAGCAAATGCAGCCAATAACAATACTTTTTTCATAAATGATTTGTGTTTTATGGTTAATAACTGCCCTGAATATAGTTTTTTTTAACAAATAATTAAGAAAAAATAAGGTTGCTCACGATAATGAGATCTTATCGCCTCTGAGTTAAATACAGGAATAACTATTGAAGCATAGCCATCGCCCTTTGCACTCCCGCAACAAGGGCATCTACCTCTTCTTTGGTGTTGTAGAAACAAAAACTGGCCCTTACTGTCCCGGGAATCTGGTAGTAATCCATAATCGGCTGTGCGCAATGGTGACCGGTACGCACGGCTATCCCCATTTTATCCAGCAGGGTTCCGATATCATACGGGTGTATCCCCTCCACATTAAAGGAAATCACTGAAGTCTTGTTCGCAGCGGTACCGTAAATCTTCATTCCTTCGATGGAAAGTAATTGCTCAGTTGCATAGGCCAGCAATTCGTTTTCGTAAGCAGCAATGGCCTCAAACCCAATTGCGTTCATGTAATCAATAGCGGCTCCAAATGCAATTCCCCCGCAAATATCAGGTGTCCCGGCTTCAAATTTATGGGGTAGGTCTGCATAGGTGGTTTTTTCAAACGTGACCTCAGCAATCATTTCGCCCCCTCCCTGATAGGGGGGCATTTTATTCAGCCATTCTTCCTTCCCGTACAGCATTCCCATCCCTGTAGGACCACATACTTTATGGGCAGACACGGTATAGAAATCCACATCCAGCGCCTGCACATCAGCAATCATATGAGGGGCAGCCTGGGCTCCATCGATTAGCACTGCTGCGCCTGCCTGGTGTGCTGCATCAATAATTTCTTTGATGGGATTTATCGTACCCAGGGCATTGGAGACATGGTTGCAGAATACCAGCCTGGTATTTTCATTCAGGAGGCTGTGGTAGGTATCCATGATCAGCTCCCCTTCTTCGTTCATGGGGATCACCTTCAGGATGGCCCCGGTTCTTTCACAAAGCATTTGCCAGGGCACAATATTGGAATGGTGTTCCATGGCAGAAACCAGGAGTTCATCTCCTTTTTTTAACAGCGATGTAAAACCACTGGCAACCAGATTGATACTGTGGGTAGTGCCTGAAGTCAGGATAATCTCATGGGCCTTGCGTGCATTGAAATGTTTTTGCAGGGTCTGTCGGGCATTCTCATAGGCCTCGGTAGCCTCCTGGGAAAGCGTATGCACGCCACGATGAATATTTGCGTTGTAACGGGAATAGTAGTCTACGATTACATCGATAACCTGCTGTGGGGTCTGGGAGGTGGCCGCATTGTCGAGGTACACCAGGGGCCTGCCATGCAGTTGGCGCTTTAGGATGGGGAAATCTTGTCGAATTTTAGCTATATCCAGCGTAGTCGTTTCCATCTTGGCAAAGATACTATTCCCTTAGTGAAACCTATATTTGAGAACCTTAAATTCTATATAAAAATGAAGTTGCACAGGCTAAAAACGATATCCGGCACCTATCTTCATCAACCCTATGGTCCTGTCTGCAGTCTCCCCGGATGAAAGGATCAGATCAAATTGTGTTGCCAGAAACCAGCTGTTGGAGATATCAAAAGTTAAGCCCGTATTCGCATTCAGGCCACTGTTCCAGTTCACCGTTTTACCTGTGCTCCGCTCCCCTATAAAATTCTCCTCTGAAATCCGGTATATCGCCCAGCCCAGACCTACCAAAAATTGAAGCTTCCTATTCTGGGTTACAGGCAAGGCAGCAAAAAATCGCGGTTGTATAAATAAATCCCGAACCTTCGCAATTTGCGGCGGGTCTGAGTCATTCACAAACTCAGTGGAAAACCAAATCCCGTCCAGTGATGACCCAAATCTCCATTTTCCACTGGTGGCAAATCGGTATTTTAACCCCAATCCAAGCAATCCCTGATTGGAGGCACCAAAATTTTCTCCTATGGAAACCGGGTAATACAGCTCAGCACTCCAATCTTTATCCTGGGCCTGTATTAAAGAG
>JABDRK010000340.1 GCA_013041785.1 Eudoraea sp. | reverse complement strand
AGAAATCAAAACGCGGGGCACTTTCTTCCAGGAAGAAATCCAGTACGACCATCAAAGCCGCCCCGAATCCAATACGTGCCCAAAAGTTTTGTAACCATTTTGTCGCAATAGCGGCAGTAGCAAATGTGAGAAAGGCCCAATTCACCCCGATCAGATAGGGAACTCCGTCAATTTTAGGCCCGAAGTTCTTTCCATATTCATATTCCCCGAAGATAAGGCCGTAATTCACCCCAAGCCATTCGGCAAAGATGCTTGCGATTCCGATTCCAATAAAGAGCAGGCCTTTTTTCCAGCTGTCTACCGGAAAGACTAAAATCGTCAATCCCAGGATAAGCAGCATATTAAGTGGGGTTTTGCTCATAAACCAATCTTGTTTTCCCAAATAGATGCCAGCAATAGCACTAAGGTTGAAAAGCCAAAGGAGGAAAACAGAAAAATAATTCAGAAATTTACGAGGCTCATGCATGGGTTTCGGCATTTGGCAACATTTCAGCGATAATTCGGGCTGAAAGCAGACATAACGGAATACCACCCCCGGGATGCACGGATCCCCCGCAAAAATAGAGGTTTGATATTTTCCGACTAAAATTGGGGTGTCTCAAAAAGGCGGAGAACCTGGAATTGCTGGCCGCACCATATAGGGCGCCCCTGTAGGAACTGGTATTGGCCTGAATTCCTGCCGGGTCCAGCACGTACTCTACATCGATCAAGGATTCCAGATCAGTTTTAAGGACACGGTTGAGCTTTCTGATAATATTCTTCCGGGCCTCTGATTTCAACTGTTCCCAATCCTGTCCGTAATCCCCGGGGGCATTGATCATCACAAACCAGTTTTCGGAATCCGGGGGTGCATCGGCTGGCCAGTCCTTACTGCTTATGTTTATGTAGACCGTGGGGTCATGGAACAGGGTTTTCTTGCTAAATATATGATGGAACTCTTCCTGGTATTGGTTGCTAAAAAAGATGTTGTGCAAATCCAATTCCGGGAATGATTTTGAAATTCCCCAATAAAAAATCAGGGCAGAACTCGATCTTTCCTGTGCCAGTGTTTTCTCTGGTGCCGGGTGTTTGGGTAATAGCTTCCGGTAGGTGGGAAAGATATCCATATTGGATACGAACAGGTCGGCTTCATGCAGGGTATCCCCAATGCGAAGGGCTTTGGCAATTCCCCCGTCTACAATGATTTCATCCACTTTGCTTTCAAATTCGAAGGTGACGCCTACTTCTTCTGCAAGCCGGTACAAACTCATAACAATTTCGTGCATTCCCCCCTCAGGGAAGAAGGTGCCATAGAACATTTCCAAATGGGGTATCATGGACATGATTCCGGGAGTCAGGTAAGGAGAGCTGCCGTTATAGGTTGCATAACGGTTAAAAAGTTGCACCAGCTTGGGATGTGAAAATTGCCGTTCGTTCACCTTATTGAGCGTGCCAAATACATCAAGTGCCGGCATCCGCAAAAGCGCTTTCAAGGTTTTGGAGGAAAGGTAAGTGGACGCCTTGTGTAAGGACCCTTCGAGGAACAGTGGTGCTGTCAGCTCATACTTTTTCTGGTTTTTTCGGATATAGCGCAACACAGCTTCCTGGTCTTCAGAGAAGGTTTCGGCAGCTGCTTTTGCAAAGTCTTCGGGGTTTTTCCGTGCTGTGAATCGGGTATCATCATCCCAAAAGTATTCACAGAGCACCTCCTTTCTGATATACCTGAAGTGATTCTCAGGCTCCCTGTCGAATAAGCGAAATAATTCATCTACAAAGTGAGGCATGGTAAACAGGGAAGGCCCCAGGTCGAAACGGTACCCCTCGAGAGAGATCGCATGGAGTTTGCCGCCTGGATATGGGTTAGCCTCGAACACTTTAACCGCATAGCCTTTGCTACGCAACCTGAGTGCTGTGGCAAGTCCGCCTATGCCCGAGCCAATAATATGGGCTTTAGGCATCCGTCAGGATCTTTTGAAATATTTAAATGGAACCACTAGCATACCAAAGCATTCCCCGTCTTCTTTGCCCAGTTTCTTGTGGTGGATTTTGTGGGCTTTGCGCACCCCGCGCGCGTACCAGTGGTTCGCCCTTCTGAACAGTTTGAACCTTTGATGTATCAGTATGTCATGTACAAGGAAATAGGCAGCTCCATAAGCCATAATACCAAATCCAATGGGATATCCATACCAGAACCAGGTGCTGGAACCTATTATGATAAAAGCCATGCTCATAGCTGCATAATACAGAAAGAAAGCATCATTGCGCTCAAACCAGGAGTCGTGATCCTTTTTGTGATGATCTTTGTGCAACACCCATAGGAATCCGTGCATGACGTACTTGTGGGTGAACCATGCCATAAATTCCATGATGCAGAAAGTAGCGATAAAGATGAGGATCCAAATGGCTGTATTCATGTTATACCAGATTAAGCTTATAATTTACATACGATTTGGCCAGCAACCCGAATTTCTGATAATTGGGTACCCGAATGCGGGCATTTTTGATTTGAAGCGATGGGGTTCTCTGTAATTTTTGCAATAGCTTGTAATAATATTTGTAGGCCGTGTACACTCCAAATTTGGCTTCATTGGGTAATTTGACTATGCCTTCAAATCCCAGGGCAAAATCTTCTTTGATCTCCTGAACGATACGGGCCTTGGATTGCTCGTCGAGTTCCAGGAGATTGGTATCGGGAAAATAGGATCGGCTTAAATACTCGTGATCCGCTTTCAGATCGCGCAGAAAATTAACTTTTTGAAAAGCAGAACCCAATGCCATTGCCGATTCCTTAAGGATCTCATACTGTTCATCATCACCCTTTACAAAGACACGCAGGCACATGAGGCCTACAACATCTGCAGAACCGTAGATGTATTCTTTATATTCCTCATGGGTTTTATAATCCTTTTTGGTGAGGTCCATGCGCATGCTCTTCATAAAAGCCTCCACCAGGTGTTTCGGGATACGGTACTTATGGTAGGTATGCTGAAATGAATTCAAAATGGGGTTGAGGCTGATACCCTGATCGATGGCGTTGTCGAGATCCTTTTCAAATTCCTGAAAAAGACTGGCCTTATCAAATTCGTGAAAGGTGTCGACAATTTCATCAGCAAAACGTACAAACCCATAAATGTTGTAGATATCGCTCCGGATGGAAGGGGAAAGCATACGTGTAGCCAGGGCAAATGAGGTGCTGTAAGACTCAGTTACCGTCTTACTGCACTCATAAGAAACACGATCAAAAATTGCCTTCATAGTTTACCTGTCAGTTTAACTTTTCCATAAGGTTGGCAACCAATTTACCGGAAATTAACGAGGGAGGTACTCCAGGCCCTGGCACAGTTAGTTGTCCGGTAAAAAACAAGGCATCAACCTTTTTACTCTTTAACCCCGGACGAAGAAAAGCCGTCTGGGAAAGGGTATTTGCCATACCGTATGCATTGCCTTTATAGGAATTATACTGTTCCTTAAAGTCGTTCACACAAAAGGTATTTTTAAATATAATATTATTTTTTACCTCCTGGCCGATTCGCTCTTCGAATCTGCTCATCACGAGGTCAAAATATTGTTCACGCAATTCGGGGGTATCTTCCAATCCCGGAGCAATGGGGACCAGGAAAAAACCGGTTTCACATCCTTCTGGGGCCATTGAGGCATCCGAAACAGATGGGAAATTGGCATAAAATAGCGGATTTGTAGGCCATTTCGGCGTGTCGTATATCTGCTCGGCATGCAGGTCAAAGTCCGTGTCAAAAAAGAGGTTGTGATGCTGCAACCCGTCCAGTTTCTTATCAAATCCGAGATAAAACAATAGGGAGGAAGGAGCGAAAGTCTTTTTCTCCCAATACGCTGCCGAGTATTGCCGGTATTCAGGCTGAAGCAGACTTTCCGTATGCACATAATCCGCTCCACTCAAAACAAAGTCGGCATCAACATCCTGCCCCTTTACTGTGATCCCAACGGCTTTCCCGTCATTTACCCGGATTTTATCAACCGCTGCGTTGGTATTTATGGTAACGCCCAGCTCCAGAGCAAGGCTTTGCATTCCTTCGATGATTTTATACATCCCGCCTTTAGGATGCCAGGTGCCAAGTCCGAAATCAGCAAAATTCATAAAGCTATAGAAAGCCGGCGTTTTGCTGGGTTTGGCTCCGAGGAAGAGCACGGGAAACTCTAGTGTTGCAATTAACTTTGGATTTTTGAAGTTTTTACGCACTTCCTGACTGATATTTTTAAAGAACTGATCCACCCGGGTCACCGTATCTTTAGTCACCAATTCGAATGGGGACCTTCCCGGTCTGTAGACGATTTCATTGATGGCAATATCGTAGTTGCGCTGGGCTTTAGCGATAAATTTTTTAAGGGGTGCCGAACTTCCTTTTTCTATGCGTTCAAATTCATTGCAGATTTTATCCATACTATCGCCAATGGTGATCTCCTCGTCTGTAAAGAAAATTTTATAGGCAGGATCCAGGCGCTCCAAATCGTAGTAATCAGATGTTTTTTTGCCAAAATCTGCAAAGAACCGGTCAAAAATATCAGGCATCCAATACCAGCTGGGGCCAATGTCGAAGGTGAAGCCTTCTGCTACCAACTGCCTGGCCCTGCCTCCAACGGTGTCGTTTTTTTCGAAAATGGCTACCTCAAAACCCTTTTTCGCCAGGTAACAGGAGGCTGACAAGGCTGAAAAACCAGAACCTATGACTGCAACTTTCTTTTTCATATCCATACGCATGTTACTGTTCTTCCTATTTCGAATTTACAAGAACGTGGACAACTGTTCAACAGATTGGAACGTTTTAATTTGAGGGGGTAAATCTTCTGATTTAAGATGTTGTGTTTGCCTGCCGAGGATCCAAAGGTTGGATTTTCCATCATCGTTTACCTGCTCGGTAAAGTCCTTGATATACTCATGTAGCCTGTCTTTGGTAGGGACTACCGTAAAATAGGATAGGAAATACAGGTTCTCGTAATATTTCCTGAGATCCACCAAATTTTCCACAGGCATGGTTTGTCCCAGATAAACTGTTTTGTAGCCTTTCAAAATTATTTCATAGTTCACAAATAATAAACCGATTTCATGGATCTCGTTTTCGGGAAGGAAAAGGACAAAAACCTTGTCCTTTTTGGTGGGTTCTATGGTTTGGATCTTTTCGGTGCTGGTATAGATCTTTTGTTTAATAAGATTGGTAATAAAGTGTTCATGAGCCGGACTAATGGTATCCGTCTGCCAAAGTAAACCTAGCTCGTTCAGGAGCGGGATGAAAACCTCCCAGAAGATGTCCCGGAAGGAACGATCTGCCAATAGATTGCTGTAGGTACGTTGAAACATAGCCAGATCAAAGTTGATCATGGACAGCTTAAAGGCATTTAGTGCATGACTTTTAGTGCTATTCTTGGCAACCAGCTCCCGCACCACCTGTGGGATCTCGTCTTCAGGAATCTTGGCAATCTTCGAAATCTTATAACCGTTGTTGTATAACAGGGTAACGTTCAGTAGTTTTTGCAGGCTCGCCAGACTATAGGTTCGGATGTTGGTACTGGTTCGTTCCGGGGACAGCAGGTTATACCGCTTTTCCCAGATCCGAATGGTATGGGCCTTAATTCCCGAAAGGTTTTCCAGGTCGCGTATGCTAAAAAATTTCTTAACGTTGTTCATCGTTTTTTACTAAATAGTTAAACAAAGTTACCAAAATTTAAAGGAAATTTCTAATTATTACGTTAAATTTTAAATAGTTTCAATATCCTGCCAGCTCTTTTTTATCATTTCCTTATTTCTTCTCCCGGAGTTGAGCAAAATCAATATATTTAGTCATGCCAATATGTTGACCAGCTCTGGTCAAAAATTAATTCCATGCTTGGTGAGCGTACTGCAGCCCGGCAACAAAGGGGATCCTGTGAACATGAAAGTTTTAAATATTTGAACCATGCCATATAAAAAAATACTACTCGTATTTCTGATTCTGTTTACCGCTTGTAAAGAAAAAAAGCAGCCTCCTGCCGAAGCGGAGGTTGCAGATACTTCCTCCTGGATATCCTTAATGGATACAGAAGCCTGGAGGGGGTATAATAAGGAACAACTCCCTGATAATTGGGCTATTAAGGACGGAGTGATCGAATGTTTTGGTAAAGCGGGGGATATGGGAGGCGATATCATCACCCGGGAACAGTTTGACAATTTCGAACTTCAACTCGAATGGAAGATCAGTGAAGCCGGGAATAGCGGAATTTTTTACCATGTGGTGGAATCACCGGCATACCATTCTCCCTATCAAACGGGACCTGAATATCAAATTCTTGATGATGTCGGCTTTCCGGACCCCCTCGAGGACTGGCAAAAGACAGGTGCCAACTATGCCATGCATAATGCCAGTACAGATAAAAAGCTAAATCCGGTAGGGGAGTGGAATTCCAGCAGCATTATATTTAAGGAAGGTAAAGTGGAACACTGGTTGAATGGGGAGAAGATCCTTGAATTCGACAAGTTTTCGGAAGACTGGCAAACCCGCCGGGACAGCGGAAAATGGGAAGAATATCCAGACTATGGCAAAGCCAATTACGGGCATATCGGACTTCAGGACCACGGAGCCGGTGTATGGTTTCGCAATGTACGCGTAAGAAGGTTGTAGTTAAAAACGACGGTCTGGATGAAAGCCGTCCAATGCCATGGAGAGTTTTTTCCCTGCTATGAGTTCGGACACCAATTTCCCGGTTGCTGGTCCCAGACTCCAGCCCATCATGGCATGGCCGGTGGCAATAGCCAGGTTGTTGAATTGAGAAGGACGGCCTATATAGGGTAATCCATCTGGTGAGACCGGCCGCAATCCACATTTGGCGTTGGCCTTTTCCCTTTCACTTATATGCAATTGGTTGTAGTATGATTCCGCTGCCCTGGCGATAGCGCTGACCCGCTCCTTCCGGATCTTATGATTGATTCCTGAAAGTTCCATAGTACCGGCGAAACGGGTAAAACCTTTCATAGGAGTAACCGCAACCTTGGCTTCCATAAGGATGGCTGGTAAAGTAACCGGGGTTTCCCGGGGCACATCAATCCGATAGCCTTTGCCGGGCTGTACGGCTAATCGCAATCCAAGTTTTTTTGCCAGACCCTGTGACCAGGAACCAGAGGCCAAAACCACTTCATCAGCCGGATAGCTGCTGATTTGGGTGTTTACCCTATTGATATTACCGGACTCATAACTGAAATCGGTTACTTCCTCCCCGGTTTTGAATACCACACCTTTCTTTTGTAGCAAATGCTTTAATTTCCGCATGATTTCATGAGGCGAGGTGTGGGCATCACATTCGTAATGAACTGCGCCCAGGATTTCAGCATTTAAGTTGGGTTGTATCTTGCTTAATTCACGAGCGGTCAATTCCCTGACTTCAAGGCCCAAACTTGCTGCCCTTTTGGCGATTTCTTTCTCGTGCTCCCCTTCTTTTCGGGATTTGTAGAGCATCAATAGTCCTTTTTTTTCCAATTGGAAATCTCCCATTTCCCCGGACTCATGCCAGTCGGTATACAGCTCTTTGCTAAGCAGGTTGAGATCTTTTATCAGGGGGATGGCTTTTTCCACATGGGCTTTGGTCGAAGATTTGTTGAAATACCAGGCCCACTTCAGGAAATCAGGATCCAGGCGTGGCTTAATGTAGAATGGACTGCTGCTGTTGAACATCCATTTGATTCCCTTAGCCATCATTCCAGGGGATGCCAGCGGAATAATATGGCTGGGAGTGAGGTATCCCGCATTTACATAGGACGCTCCGCCGGAAAGATCAGTTTTATCAATGATAGTTACCTGATTTCCATCTTGCTGCAGGTAATAAGCTGAGCTCAAACCCACAATCCCGCCACCAATGACAACAATTTGTTTCAATGCATTATTTCGTTATGGAAACCAAGATATAAAAAACCCCTAAATGAATACACCTAGGGGTCTTCTGTGCCCAGGATGGGAGTCGAACCCACACGCCCTATTGGACACATGGCCCTCAACCATGCCTGTCTACCAGTTCCAGCACCTGGGCAGCTGAACAGGCGACAAATATAGGGAAGTATTTTCAGATTTTTTGCACCCCAGGAAGCTGATTTATATCATGATTATTAACTACACAGAGCTGTAGATTTGAATTCAACTCAAAGCAGGATTCCAAGGGTTGGCCATCGCTTTGTAAAACGAGTTACATTAATAGCTGATATTTTTAATACCTTAGAGGTGCTGATGGTTCGAATTCCTTCCATATTACTTGCGTTTTTAGTGCTTTTGCAAAGTTCCTTCTGGGATATGCAGGATATTTACCGGATTGATTCACTGGTTGAACATGCGCGTTTCCATTCGGAAAATTACGGGGACAATTTCTTGCTGTTCATATCCAAGCACTATGGAGACCTGCAGCAGGAACATGAAAATGAACATCAGGAAGAACAATCACAGCATGAAGAACTTCCTTTCCAGCACCAGTCCTGTGTTCCCCTTCTAGCTGATCTTGCGTGTTTTTCCAATAGTTTTACACCCATCAAATCCCTGGCGGTTACAGATGCGGTATTGAATTTCCGCTATCTGGAAAATTACGCTTCCATATCCAAATTTGATATTTTCCAGCCCCCCAGAGCGGCATAATCCCGATTGAAAGATAAAGGCCTGTATCCTGCAGGTTAAGATTCACTGCATTTCCCTGGATTATGTTAACAAAAATCATTCGATTCAGTCTGCGCAACAAGCTGCTGGTACTTATTCTAATTGGTATTGCCACCCTATTTGGCGGTTATGCCCTTACCCAAATTTCGATTGGTGCTGTCCCGGACATTACCAATAATCAGGTACAGGTGATCACCACATCACGAAATCTTTCAACCCAGGATATGGAACAATTTGTTACCTATCCTGTAGAATTGGAAATGGCTAATTTACCCGGGGTTCAGGAGATAAGATCAATCTCCAAATTCGGACTTTCTGTGGTTACTATTGTCTTTGATGACGCCATGGGAACCTACCTCCCCAGGCAGTTGATTGCAGAAAAAATCAAATCAGCCAGTGAAAAGATTCCGGAAGGTTTTGGAAGCCCGGAAATGGGCCCGATTTCCACAGGGCTTGGGGAAATTTACCAGTACATCCTGGACACCCATCCCGGATACGAGTCGCGTTATACGGCAATGGACCTCAGGACGATACAGGATTGGATCGTGAAACGGCAATTATCCGGTATTCCTGGAGTGGTGGAGGTAAACACCTGGGGGGGAGAATTAAAACAATATGAAATTGCCATTGACCCTCAGCAACTGCAAGCACTCGGGATTAGCATTACGGAAGTATTTAATGCCCTTGAACTCAATAACAGCGTTGCAGGAGGCGGTTATATTGAAAAGCTCAACCAGGCCTATTTTATCAGGGGAGAGGGGTTAATGTCCTCACTTTCCGATATTGAACAGACCGTTGTGGTTAACAGGAAAGGAAAACCCATTCTGATCAAGGACCTGGCCGAAGTGGGCTTTGGACGTGCCACACGTTTTGGGGCCATTACTGGAAATGCGCAGGGGGAAAAGGTACTTGGTCAGGTGATGATGCTCAAAAATGCCAATTCCAAACAAGTTATTGATGCGGTAAAGGAACGCGTTGAAGCCATTTCCGGTACCCTGCCAGAAGGGGTTTACATCAATGATTTTCTTGAGCGAAGTGAGCTTATCGGGAAAACCACAACCACCGTAACCGAAAACCTTGTTTTGGGCTGCCTGATCGTGGTTTTTGTAGTGGTAATGTTACTTGGGAATTTCAGATCCGGACTTGTGGTGGCCTCTATTATTCCCTTAAGCCTGTTATTTGCTATCTCGCTGATGTACGCTTTTGGTGTGGATGCCAATCTTATGAGCCTGGGAGCTATAGATTTTGGGATCATCATTGATGGAGCGGTGATCATTGTGGAATTTACGGCTTTCGAGTTTGCCCGAATGGGCAGTGAGCAAGATAGTCTGGTAACCAAAACTATCCGGGATGAGGTTACTCTGAAGTCTTCTTCTAAAATGATGAATTCGGCCATATTTGGACAACTTATTATTCTTATAGTTTTTATTCCGGTACTTTCCCTGAGTGGGGTAGAAGGAAAGATGTTTCGCCCCATGGCCTTAACTTTTAGTTTTGCCCTGATCGGCGCGATGATCCTTTGCCTTACTTATGTGCCGGTGGTTTCCTCCCTTTTACTCAAACCCCGGGAGGCACAACGCAGTAGATTTTCCAAGCGCATTATGGAATTCCTGCATCGGATGTATGACCCCACCATACGCTGGGCACTTCAAAGAAAGAAATGGGTTATCGGGATTGCTTCTGCCCTTTTATTGGTAACGGTTTATATATTCAATACACTGGGAGCCGAATTTGTGCCTACGCTGGATGAGGGAGATTTTGTTATACAACCTGTTTTGCCAACCGGTACCTCCCTGAGTAAGACTATTGAAATTACCACAGAGATTGAGCAAATCCTGCTGGACCAATTTCCCGAAGTAGATCAGGTAGTAACGCGCATCGGAGCAGCCGAAGTCCCTACAGACCCCATGTCCATGGAAGAAAGTGACGTGATAATTACCCTGAAACCCAAAAGTGAATGGGTTTCTGCCCGGTCCAAAGATGGACTCGCTGAGCAGTTTAAGGATGCTTTGGCAATAATCCCTGGGATGGAGGTGGAGTTTACACAGCCCATTGAAATGCGATTTAATGAACTGATCACCGGGGTTAGGGCAGATATTGCGATAAAAGTATTTGGGGAGGACCTGGACATACTGAGCGAGAAGGCCAATGAGATAAAATCCCTGATATCAGATGTTGCCGGAGCCGCCGATATCACCGTTGAGAAGATCGTGGGACTGCCTCAGATGAACGTGCGTTATAAT
>JABDRK010000336.1 GCA_013041785.1 Eudoraea sp. | reverse complement strand
GGTATCAGTAACTCCGGCCTGTATGCAGTTTACCTTGATCCCATGGGGAGCCAGTTCCACCGCCATTTGACGGCTAATAGCCTCCAGGGTAACTTTTGCTGCGGATACCGCTCCATATCCCGCCCATACTTTTGTATTGCCCTCGCTGGTAAAGGAAATCACCCGGGTGTCTGAATCGAGCAAGTTCGCAGCTAGCAATGAGATCGTCCAGTCATAAAGGCTCAACGCCATGGCATTTAGTGTAAGCTGAAAATCAGCATTTTCAATCCTTCCCTTTTCAGCATGCATGGGTTTTAAATTTCCTTTTGCAATGCTGTGTACCAATATCCTGATCTTTTCATCTTTTGGAAGCAGCTGTTGGAGCTTTCCCACTAAATCCAACCGATTGGTATCCATGATCGCATCCTGATTGAAATGATGTATGGGACAACCACTGGTTTTCAGCGCGTCAAATGCTGTGTGGATCCGGGGCAATTCGCTTTTTCGGTCGCGATGCACCAGTATAAGGCCATAGCCGTTTTCCGACATCTTTTTTGCCGTGGCCAGGCCCATGCCCGAGCTGGCACCGAGTATAAGGCACCATTGCCTGGTTTTGCCAGTTTGCCCTTGTTTATTCATGTTGTTGTCGCCTTTACCATTCCAATAACACGCGTTGCGCGGAAAACCCCGGTCCGAAACTAAGGATCAGACCCTGTTCGCCCGGTTTAATATCCTTGTTCAAAAAACGCTCCAGCACATAGAGCACAGTTACACTGCTCATATTCCCATACAGCCGTAACGTTTCTTTGGTATCGTCGATGTTTTTCCCGAGTTTGCCAAAAAGGGACTCCACGGTTTGTACAATTTTCCGTCCCCCGGGATGAAAGATCAAATGATTTACTTTTTCGATATTGGATCCGTATTTTTTCAAAAAGGGATTGACAATATCAGGAAAATGTGCTGCGATAGTTTCCGGCACTGCCGCGTCCAGGATCATCTTCAAACCCGAATTCGTGAGGTCAAAACCCATTAAATGTGTGGCATCTCTAAAATGATACATTTCTTCTCCGATCACCCGCGGTCCCCTGGGTTGATCAGAAGCCTCCATAAGCACACATGCGGCTCCATCGCCAAAAATGGCCGCACTAACCATATTAGCCATGGAAAAATCATTTATTTGAAAGGTGGCCGTAGGGCTCTCAACCGCAATTATCGCTGCTTTTTTACCCGGATTGGCCCTTAGGAACTGGGTGGCATAAATTATACCCGATACCCCGGCAGCACATCCCATTTCAGTTACGGGTAAGCGAATGATATCCTGCCTAAGTCCCAATTCGTTGATCAAATAGGCATCAAGGGAAGGGATCATAATACCGGTACAGCTCACTGTGATAATTATGTCCAATTCTTCGGGGGACCAGTTTGCATTTCCCAGGGCTTTTGTCAAAACCTTTGTCCCCAGATTTTTCATTTCCCTGGCGTAGAGCGTATTCTTTTCTTCAAAGCTTGTGGCTGTAAAAACCTCATGTATATCCATAATCCCATAGCGTTTATCAACGCCTGCACCTTCGAATATCTTGATTACCTTCCTTCTGAAGCGATCTTCCTGCCCATCAAGCCAAATGGACACCGCAGGAAGAATTTCCTCGGTGGTCCTAGAGTAATCAGGAAGTTGTTTTGCTACCGTGACAATAATGGGCTCATGCATTGCTTTTTGTATTAATAGCCCTGAGGGTAAGCAAATACCGAAAGGCCCATTTCCAGCTGATCATATATTCATATCCCGGGATTTGGTTGGAGAACTGAACCAGTTCCTTTCGTCGGAATCCCTTTTTAATTGAAACCAGGCCGTCGTGCCTGGCCACCTTAGTTTTTATAAAAATAACACTAAAGGCCTTAAATAAACAGTAGGCCAATCGACTTCTTTGTAAGTCGTTAACCAAAACTGCCAATCGGGCTGTTTTGGCCATCTGCTCCAGAAAAGCGGGCACCTTCGCTGTGGGTATGTGGTGCAAGGTCAGGGTGCACAAGGCAATGTCGCATTGAATTTGCTGTGGATTAGCCTCCAACAAATCTCCGGTAACATATTTAATCTCAGGATATGCCTTACTGTGTTCACGGGCCAGGGAGATCGAAGATTCACTGAGATCCAGTCCCAGAAATTCTGCCTTGTATCCTTGCCTCCTGCATAGTTGTGCCAATTTCCTAAGCATAGCTCCTTCTCCACAGCCCACATCTAAAATGCGGTGGGTTTGGGCCGGGTGCTCTTTTAAAATCTGAGCAACGGCGTTTTCCGTAATACGGTTTCCTCCCAGTAGTCTGTTTGCCACACTAACATCGCGCAGCACAGCATTGAGGAGTTCATGATGCAAATCTGCATCATCCATTATTTCGGGTTCGGTTGTACGCTCTTTGAATCCACTCATACCGATATGGGATTACCGTGCGTTTTCCTGATCACCAGATTCGTTAAGCCAGGGAACTTTGCCAATCCCGAAAACAAAGCTCCTGATAATTGATCGCTTAAAAGTAAATGTTGCAGGTTACGCCCAAAACGTAACCGCAGATCAAAATGTCTTTTCCAGGTTCTTGCATAATCAGCTTCGAGCTTAGTGCGTTCATAGTCTGCCGATTCGAGGTATCTGGCAATCCCTTCTGCCGCAAGCTTTGCGCTATGAATCGCCATAGCCATTCCATTTCCACACAAGGGGTGAATAAGTCCGGCTGTGTCGCCACAAAATAATACATGGTTTGCGACTGCTTCTTTTTTTGCAAAGGATATCTGTGCAATGCTAAGTGGCTGCTCCCACAGGGCTTTTGCCTTTTCAAAAAATGCCTTTAAGTATGGATTCTGTGAAAGAACATGCTCATTAAATGCCTGTATGTCCCTATACCTGGAAAATGTGTCGTACGATGCCAGATAGCACATGTTGACTGCACCGGTTTCTGTGCGGGATAAGCCACAATACCCTCCTTCAAAGTTATGCAGGGCTACCAGGTTTTCCGGAAATCCCCCATATTCATAATGGGCTTTTACTGCCAGCCACGGGGACTTCTGTTTAATGAAAGGCCTGTCTAAGGCTTTGTCCAGATTACTGCGTTTTCCATAAGCTCCAATCGCTATTATGGCCTGGTAACAGGTACCTGTTGCCCCCTCGATTTTAAACGTATTCTCTTCGAAGGCTATTTGGCTAACCGTTTCAAAATAAAAGCGAACCTTTTTTTCGAGACATTTTTGATATAAGGCATTATCCAGGGCATACCTGCTAATTCCAATGCCTCCAAGTGGAAGTCTTGCGGTGAAAGACTTTCCGCTTCGGGTACTCAGTTTAAGGGTGTCGATCATAACCGCCCCGTTCAAGTCGATTCCAAGCTTTTGTAGGTAAGGCATAACCTCACGGGACAGGTATTCACCGCATACTTTATGTCTCGGGTAAGGTGATTTCTCAAAAACAGCAACCTCATAACCCCTGCCTGAAAGTTCCAGGGCCGCGGTGAGTCCGGCCAGCCCTCCCCCAACGATAATGGCATCATAGCAATTCACTTTTTGAAGATACCAATTCCGCAATAAAAAATCCCGACAATAAAGTCGGGATTTTAAAAAGAACAAGAACTTGTTTATCCTTTGGTATTCTGCCTGGCTTCTTCTTTGAGTGCTTCACTGGCAATAATTCCCAATTCAACCCTGCGGTTTTTTGCTTTACCTGCTGCGGTCGCATTATCTGCTTTAGGCTGGGATTCTCCATACCACTTTGTTGTAAAGCGTTCAGCTCCTATCCCTTGACCGATCAGGTAATTTGTGACGGATTCCGCCCGTTGCTGGGAAAGTGTCATGTTATATTCCTCCGAACCTGCACTATCGGTATGTCCCTCGATCAGGATAACAGATTTTGGATATTCCCTGAAAATTTCAGCCAGCCGATTCAAAGTTTCCGCCGAAGTCCCTTTTACGTTAGACTTGTTGGTGTCAAAATATACCCCGGCCTCTTCGTTGAAGGTTACATTTATACCCTCACCGACACGTGTCACTTCTGCTCCGGGTATCTCCTCTTCAATTCTTTCTGCCTGCCTGTCCATCCTGTCACCAATATAACCTCCGGCTACACCACCTACTACTCCCCCGATGATTGCACCAAGAACAGTATTTCCCTTACCGACATTATTTCCTATGACACCTCCAATCACAGCACCTCCCGTAGCTCCGATTACAGCGCCTTTTTGTTTTTTATTTGCATTTTGAATAGCGCTACAACCACCTAAAAGTCCTACCGCCATAAAAACTGCCAATCCTTGTCTAATTATTCTATTTGTAAGCATATGTTATTTTTTAGCAAATTCGTAAACCAGGGTGATGGGCGCTCCATCAACCATAACGTTTTGTTTAAGTACCATTTCATATGGGGTAAGTGTAGCTATATTTAGCCGGTAGCCTTTACCCCCTTCGATATCCTTCTGCTTTTCGTCAATAAATTTGAATTGAAATTGTGACTGGTAGTTTTCTGGTCTTTCTACTACCGACCAACGGAAAAAACGATCTCCTCCCTGACACAGGCTTCCTTCCTTAAGGGTATATCTTCCGGTACTGTTGTTGTCCCTGAAGAACCAATCGCTGCCTTCAAAGCAGATAGCTCTGGCATCCTCGAACAAATTTGCACTAAAAGTTCCTGTATTGTTCTCATAGTTTATGTTTTCGAGGGTCCAGCTCCCGCTGAATAGGTTTCGCTGGCTGCGAATATTTTTGCTAATGGAGCAGCTGCTAAAAAGGAAAAGAGTCAAAATGGGTAGTATCAGGAATTTTTTCATCAGTTCACGGTTAAGGTTACTGAACTAATATACGAGCAAAATGATTTTTTGGTTGTGAGACTTTAACCAAATGTTGTGAATAAAAAAGAGGCTTAAAAAACCGGTCGTTGCAATGGTCTAATAATCCAAAAGTGCGCGCAATACTGCTACAAATCTTTCCTTAGGAAGATATTCCTTTTCAAGTGTTTTTGCGAATGGCACTGGCATTTCCAGGCTCCCTACCCGTTTCACCGGGGCATCCAGGAATTCAAAACAGTGCTCACCCACCAGCGCAGCGATATCACTGCCTACCCCGCCGAATAAAGTGTCTTCCTGTAGCACTAGCAATTTCCCTGTTTTTCTGACGGAAGTATATACAGCTTCCATATCCAGGGGCTGAAGGGTTCTCAGGTCCAGTAAATCTGCGGAAATTTCAGGCTGGTTTTCCAGTACTTCAAGTGCCCAGTGAACCCCTGCACCGAAGGTGACGATACTGACATCCTCCCCTTCTTTCAACACGCTTGCTTTCCCGAAAGGCAGGGTGTAGTAATCCTCCGGAACATCCTGATATATGCTGCGATAGAGGGCCTTATGTTCAAAAAACAAGACGGGATTGGGATCATTTATGGCAGTGGTTAAAAGTCCCTTTGCATCATAGGGAAAAGCAGGATAAACAACCTTTAGTCCGGGTGTTTTCGTAAACCAGGCTTCATTGGTCTGCGAATGAAAAGGACCAGCTCCCACTCCCGCACCACAGGGCATGCGTATGACTACATCTGCATTTTCATTCCAGCGGTAGTGTACTTTAGCCAGGTAATTCACGATGGGATTAAACCCCGTACTGACGAAATCCCCAAATTGCATTTCCATAACGGCTTTCATTCCGTTTATGGAAAGCCCCATGGCTGCCGACACCACAGCAGACTCGCATATGGGGGTATTTCTGACCCGCTCCTTGCCAAAAGCGTTAACAAATCCTTCCGTAATCTTAAAAACGCCGCCATATTCTGCGATATCCTGACCCAGTATTACCAGCTGGTCATGCTCCTCCATGGATTGTCTTAAACCTTCTGAAATTGCATCTACAAGCCGGATGTTTTTAACATTATTTCCGTGTGTAACTTCTTTATATTTAAATTCTTTATATACATCACTTAATTCATTACTTTCATCAAACTCCACCTCGCTTTCTTCAAATGCCAGCTTAAGGTTGTCGTCTATTTCATGAACATATTTCTTCTTAATGATCACTTCTTCCTCCTCGGTAAGTAGCTCAGCATCCCGCAGATAAGCCAGGTAGTTTCGAATAGGGTCTTTAACTGCCCATTCTTCCAACAGTGCTTTGGGTACATATTTGGTGCCACTGGCCTCTTCATGCCCGCGCATTCTAAACGTTTTGAATTCAACCAATACTGGTCTGGGATTTTTGCGCATATCCTGGCATAGGGAACTAATTTTGCGGTAAACATCCAGGATATTATTTCCGTCAATAATGTGGGCTTCGATCCCGTAACCTATACCTTTATCTGCCAGGTGTTCGCATCGATATTGCTCATGAGTGGGAGTAGATAGCCCATAGCCATTATTCTCAACACAAAACAACACGGGGAGGTCCCATACCGCTGCCAGATTCAACGCTTCATGAAAGTCACCTTCGCTGGTTGCTCCTTCGCCGGTAAAAACTGCGGTAACCCGGTTCTCTTTCCGCAGGAGGTGTGCAAGGGCAATACCATCGGCCACCCCCAATTGAGGCCCCAGATGCGATATCATACCGACAATTTTATACTCCTGAGTACCGAAATGGAAGCTTCTGTCCCGGCCTTTAGTAAAACCTTGGCCCTTTCCCTGCCATTGGGAAAACAAACGATTCAATGGAACTCCACGGGTGGTAAAAACACCGAGATTACGGTGCATGGGTAAAATATATTCAGTCTCCAGGAGCGCAGAAGTTACTCCTACAGCAATGGCCTCCTGCCCAATACCACTGAACCATTTTGAAATTTTACCCTGCCTGAGGAGAATCAACATCTTCTCCTCAATCATCCGGGATTTCAGCATACGCTTGAAAAGTTCAATTTGCATTTCAGACGTAATGCCTCCCTTCTTGTACTGAATGTAGGAAACGCTATCCATATTACAGGATGTAAATGTAACAAAATTGACTACAATGCTGGCACAGAAATCACAGTCTATCTCCTGCTAAATTTATTACCTTTGGGACAAACAAAATTCAAGATTTCCATGAGTACAATACCCAGTGTTGATCTGAGTGATTTTATTTCAGGTGATGAAGCCCGTAAACAACAGTTTGTTCAGGAGATTGGAAAGGCTTTTGAAGAAATTGGCTTCGTGGCGTTGAGCGGCCATTTCCTGTCAGACGATCTGGTTAAGCAATTGTATGCAGAAATCAAGAGGTTTTTTGACCTGCCGCAGGAAACCAAAGATAAATACGAAATTCCTGGTATCGGAGGACAGCGCGGGTACACCTCTTTTGGAAAAGAGCATGCCAAAGGCCGAAAAGAAGGCGATCTCAAGGAATTTTGGCATTTTGGACAGTATGTGGAAGACGACCCAAAGTTACTGGGCGAATACCCGGAGAATGTAAGCGTGGACGAATTGCCCGCTTTTAATGCCGTTGGGAAGGAAACCTATAAAATGCTGGAGAAAACAGCCCAATTTGTGC
>JABDRK010000325.1 GCA_013041785.1 Eudoraea sp. | reverse complement strand
CCGGGGAATTAAATGATGTAGGGGCACCCCTGAGGGCCAATGTTGGAGACAGCTACCGCCTGGGGTTGGAAATTGAGGCAAACCTGAAACTCGGGGAGCAATTTAACTGGCAGCCCAATATAGCGTTGAGCAGCAATAAAAATGAGGATTTTGTCTTCCAGCGTGACGGAAGCCTGCAAAATCTGGGCAATACCGATATAGCGTTTTCACCTGGGATAGTTATTGGGAGCAGGCTGGCCTGGTCACCCTCAGATGCCCTGGAAGTGGCACTTTTATCTAAGTATGTAGGCGAGCAATATATGGGGAATATTGATTCTGAAAATAGTATCCTGGAAGCATATTCCCAGACAGATTTCAATATTCAATACCGGATCGACATCAATGATTTTATAAAAACCATCACGTTTTCTGGCCTGGTCAATAATATATTCGATGCCAAACTTGTATCCAATGGCTACTTCTTTACCTATGATGATGATTTCAGTAATCCTGGCATTATAACAACAATTGAAGGGGCAGGGTACTATCCACAGGCAGGAATCAATTTCCTGTTGGGCGCTACGGTCTCATTCTGATCAATTGGAAATAACTACAGTACTCCCGCTTCTTGCCGTATTGTAGATGAGCATGTCAAAATAGCGTTCCCCGTCATTCGGCCGATTGAGTTGCTGCCCTGTAAACAGGCTGTATTCATAGCCTTCACAGGAACATTGGGCCGTTTGGCCTACCGCCTCCATGGTAGAACAGTTATTGGGGGTGTGGTTGGGACAGCTTGCTTCCAGGGCGACGAGGTCAAATCCTGTATTGGTCACAAAAACCCCACGGATCCCGGCATTGGTAGTGTTCAGATATATGGAATTTCCAGGGGTATTAAGCGGGCTGTAAAGGGGTAGGTTCAGGTTGATCTCAATACGAAACCCAATTTCCTGTAAATACGGGTTCCTGCGCTCAGTGTTTTGACTGCAGCCAAGAAAAAAAAGAATAATTATAATCCCTGAAAAACGTTTCATGCGAATAGCTTCAATTGCTTGCTACTAAACAAAGTTGAGCAAAAAATGCATATATTTGCGTTAAATCCTCTTTTAAAAGGGGATTTTCCTATTAGAACAACTCCGTTTTGATGCTAGACCCTACCCACAAGAGCACCTGAATAAGTTCATGCAAAATGGCCAGTTGATCTAATCCTGCTCCACAGCAGGATTTGTTGTAATTAAATAGTTAGATAAACCGGAAAAGGAATTTCCAAAAGAATGAAGTTATGAGCAACCTATCTTATTATACTGCAGAAGGACTCAAGAAATTAAGAGAGGAATTGAATCATCTCCGTGATGTGGAGCGCCCAAAGGCGTCCCAGGCAATAGCCGATGCAAGAGATAAAGGAGACCTTTCTGAGAATGCAGAATACGATGCTGCAAAGGAAGCGCAGGGATTGCTGGAACTCAAGATAGCCAAGCTGGAAGAAACCCTGGCAAATGCACGTCTGATTGACGAATCTCAACTGGATGTGTCTAAAGTACTGGTATTGTCTACCGTTAAATTGAAAAACAAGCAGAATGGTATGGAAATGACCTATACCCTGGTGGCGGAGAGTGAAGCCGACCTCAAGTCAGGTAAGATATCGGTCACTTCTCCTATCGGTCATGGATTACTGGGTAAAGAAGTAGGTGATGTCGCTGAGATTTCCGTTCCCAATGGCACACTAAAACTGGAAATCCTTGAGATTACGCGGGACTGATTATTCTGTTGAATATATTTGAATCCTTTGCTGCATTTTAGCAAAGGATTTTTTATTTTCAGGCATCCGTATTGTTTCAACTTCTTAACTATCAAGCCATGGCCAGCATTTTTACCAAGATTATTCAGGGGGATATCCCGTCCTACAAAATCGCAGAGAATGAAGAATTCTATGCCTTCCTGGACATCAACCCCAATGCCCCGGGGCATACCCTCTGTGTTCCCAAGCAGGAAGTGGACAAAATACTTGACCTGGATGAAACTACCTATTCAGGGCTGATGGCTTTCGCCAGGGAAGTTGGACTTGCTATTGAAGCAGCAATTGATTGTGAAAGGGTAGGTTTATTTGTTATCGGGATTGAAGTTCCTCATGTGCATGTTCATCTAATTCCGTTGAGAAGTATGGCTGATGCAACCTTTTTAAACAAAACTTCCCTGCAGAAGGAGGAATTTGAAGAAATAGCAGCAAATATCAGGGCTAAACTTCAATGACACCTGTGTAAATGAGGTAATACAGGACACCTAGCAGCACTACAAAAAGAACAATCAGGGAGTAGGAAAGCCCGCTTAGTTTTATCCCTTTCTTTTTTGGCGTTACCAGTTTCTGGTAGTATTCAAAAATACGCTCAATATCTTCTGTCCATTTAACCGGAAAAATGGTAGAATGGCAAGTATTGCATACTATCTCGTGAGATACATCACCGGTGATCTGGTAATACCAGCGTGAATACCTGTGTTTTTGGTAAAATGTCAATTTCATGGTCTGGTTGAAGCACTCCGGACAATTATTGGTGATTTCCGCTTCTTTGAGCACTACTTCTTTTTCTTTCGACATAATTAAGACTCAATTTTAAGTGATATCTGCATTATAGTGCCCTCTTTGGTTGAGGAAAGGACTTTGACCCTTCCACTGTGATATTCTTCCACAATTCGCTTAACCAGGGACAGACCCAGGCCCCAACCCCGTTTTTTACTCGTATACCCAGGATTAAAAATTGTCTGGAAATCTCCCCGGGCTATTCCATGTCCGGTATCTGATATCTGAACATTGACATATTTACCTGCAGGGATTATTTCAATAGCAATATTGCCTTTCCCTTTCATGGCATCTATACCGTTTTTGACCAGGTTTTCGATAGTCCAGTTATACAGGGAGGGGTTTAACATTACCGGGATAATTTCCTCTTTGGAATCAAAAGAAAAGTGGATGAGCTTGGAACTTCTAACGCGCAAATAATCATATGCATTCAGGGTTTCTGCAACCAAATTGCACTTTTGAAGCTTTGGCAGGGATCCGATCTTGGAAAACCGCTCCGTTATGGTCTGTAATCGACCGATGTCTTTCTCTATTTCCTTGGATATTTCCGGACGTACATCTTCGTTTTTGAGCAACTCGCTCCAGCCCAGGAGTGAAGTCAGGGGTGTGCCGATTTGATGGGCAGTTTCCTTGGCCATTCCCGCCCAGAGCTTGTTTTGTTCCGAAGCTTTATTCGTTTTAAAGAAAAAGAATAGTACTGCTCCAAAAAGAAATATAATGAGCATTAACGCTATGGGATAGTATTTGAGTTTATTCAACACTTCTGAATTCCCATAATACAGGGTGGCCAGATATTCCCCTTTGTCCTCCATGATAATAGGCGTATTCTCGCTCTTAAACTGCTGGAGTCTCTTCATGAGGTAGGCTGTGTCCAGCACAACTTCGGCCGGCATATTATTGATCTTATACGTGCTGTCCTTATTAACAAGGATCATTGGGGTGGAGGTATTGTTCTGAAAAATGGTAAGTGGAAGGTTCCCGGGATCGGCGTCTGCCGGGAGCGATAGGAATTCTGCCTGGGCAGTAGCCCAAATCTCCATTTTGTAGCGTTCCTCTTCCTTAAATTTTCTAAAAAAGCTATTTGTGTTCCAGAGGATAAGGCTTACGATCGCAAATGAGGCCAACAGCAGAACAAAGTTGGACGTTTTTTTTCTGAGATTAAAATTCATCCATCATCAAAATTCAGTTTAAAGATAACTCAAAATGAATGAATATGTTGTGCCGTATTCCGCCACTGTGCGCTTTCCAGTAGGCCACAATTTATGTATTTTTGTAGGCCATGGAAGAACTCCTTTCTATAATCCCATCCGAACTGCCCACCCCCAAACTCCATGGGTATTTGTTGGGCGCGGTTGGCCCGAGGCCTATTGCGTTTGCAAGCACAGTAGACGGGAAGGGCAGACCTAATCTTTCTCCTTTTAGTTTTTTCAATGTGTTCAGCGCCAATCCGCCTGTCCTTATCTTTTCTCCGGCCCGGCGCGTTCGTGATAATACGACCAAACACACACTGGAGAATGTTTTGGAAACGAATGAGGTGGTGATCAATGTGGTGAATTACCCCATTGTCCAACAAATGTCGCTTGCCAGTACGGAATATGCTCAGGGAGAAAACGAATTTAAAAAAGCGGGTCTTACCATGCTGAAGTCAGATTTGGTAAAACCATTCCGGGTCGCTGAGTCCCCGGTGCAGTTTGAATGTAAGGTAACCAAGGTAGAACCCCTTGGGAAGGAAGGCGGTGCCGGCAATCTCATTTTTTGCGAAGTACTTAAATTACATGTATTTCAGTCCATCCTGGACGCAAATGGAAATATTGATCAGCACAAAATAGACCAGGTTGCCCGCATGGGAGGTAATTGGTATTCCAGGGCCAACCTGGGAATGTTTGAAGTCCCCAAACCCCTTTCAACCAGGGGTATTGGTGTTGACCAGATACCCTTGTCAATCAGGAACAGTACCGTGCTCACTGGAAACGACCTGGGCCAACTGGGTAATGTAGAGCAGATTCCGAATGCTGAGGAAGTCGCTGCTTTCCTGAAAGAAAACATAGCATTAAAGGTAATTATAAGTGCAGGCGATCCTATATTGCTGCACCAGAAAGCAAAAGAATATTTAAACAACAACGATACACTTTCCGCATGGAAAGTATTAATGGCTAACGAATAAAACATGGAGATACAAGGAAGGATTAAATTAATTGACGAGACGAAGACCTATGGAAGCAACGGATTCCGAAAAAGGGAAGTAGTGCTTACAACCGAAGAACAATACCCGCAACACCTGCTCATCGAGTTTGTGCAGGATAAAACCGATTTGCTTAACCGATTTGCTGTTGGGCAACAGGTTAAAATAAGTATTAACCTCAGGGGTCGGGAATGGGTGAATCCACAGGGAGAAACAAAGTATTTTAATTCCATTCAGGGCTGGCGTATTGAAGCGGTTGAAGAAGCGGTTGCTGAAGGCGGAATGCCCCCGACTCCTCCATTGGACACCTTCGAACCTGCGGAGGATCTTAAAGAGGAGGATTACGACGATCTGCCATTCTAAAGGAGAATAAGCACTTTAGGCGCTAAGGAACGGGAAGGGCACATTTATGATGAGTTTCGCTCGCCTGGTTGATGCTATTTTTCAATGGCACCTCCCTTCCGCATTTATCATAGCCATTGTTAGGCATTACTTAATTAAAGAGTAAAGAGATTCTTCGCTACACAATGATTATCATGATGGCCGGAATCCTGGTATATGTCAGAGGGCTATTGATTTTCTGATACTTTTTAGTACTTTATTGAAAAATAACAGGCCTTGAAGAAAAAACAGAACCCCCTTATTTTTTTAGGTGAAAAGCTGGAGTTTCCCCCCATTGAGCATGCCAATGCAGAGGGCCTTCTTGCTGTAGGGGGCGACTTATCTGTAAAGCGGCTGATGCTGGCCTACAGTAACGGTATTTTTCCCTGGTTTAATGAAGATGCTCTGATATTGTGGTGGTCCCCGGACCCGCGAATGGTCTTGTTTCCGGATAAAGTCAAAATTTCAAAAAGTATGCGAAGGCTCATTCATGCTGATGTTTTTGAAATCCGGGTGAATACGGCTTTTGAAGAGGTCATCAAACATTGTGCTGCTGTACCCAGGGCTGGACAAAGGGGAACCTGGATTACAGACGAAATGACAAAGGCTTACCTCCAGCTGCACCATATGGGGATTGCCAAGTCTTATGAGGTCTGGCAGGATGGTAAACTGGTCGGAGGCCTATATGGGGTAGATCTCGGTCATGTTTTTTGTGGGGAAAGCATGTTTAGTCTTGTGGATAACGCCTCCAAGTTTGCA
>JABDRK010000259.1 GCA_013041785.1 Eudoraea sp. | reverse complement strand
CATCAATACCACTGGTACCACGATTGCAGTACACCGGATTTGCCGGAGACATGTCGAACAACTGAGCATAACGCACTGTGGAGCTGTTGGCCAATTGTACCATGTACGATTCAGGAATTCCGGAAATCACGTCGGAAAAGGCCTTAAAATCCGAAAATGGAATGCTTTTCAGATATTCCCTCCTACTAGCCCTGATGTTCATTCTTCTGGTTTCCCATTCTGTTTTGTAGTCGCTCTGAGTGCTATTCGTATTGCTTAACAGCTTGTGCAGGAAAGTATTGGGATCCGATTTAAAATGTTGGGTCAGGCAAAAAAAAGTATCAAAAGCCTTGATGGGATGGATATGCCAGTGATGTACCGGCTTGTATTTCCTTAAAAACGCCTTGATCTTTTTAGAAACGATTAAGCCTCCGAAAGTAATCAGCACCTCCGGCCTTAAAGCTTCAAATTGCTCGGCAGCGGTTTCGGATTTTTCAATGGGGGCAATTATGCTGTCTATGCTTGGGAAACTATTTGCCTGATGCAGGTTTGAAGTGGTTTCCGTGAAAATGAGAACTGAAGGATCTTCAGCCAGGCGGTCGAGCAAGTCCTGGCTTATTTTACCCGGGGGATTTACCCCGACCAAAATCATTTTTTTGCCAGCCGCCTGCCAAATCTCAGAAAAATTCGAAATATCTTCCGGGGCTTCTTGTTTTTTCACCGGCTTGAAATCTACCACGGGAGTTTCTTTTATTTCCGTAAGGCCGTACAAAGGTTCTTCGAAGGGCACATTGATGTGCACCGGCGATAAATTCTGCAGTGCCGTTGCCAGGGCATTCTGCAATTCCCGGTTGTTGTGTATTACTACCTCTTCCTGCAAAAACTTAATCCCCTCATTCGTTTTCAGTAATTCAGGAGCCAGGAATTCAATGGTATCCGTTGCATGGGTAACATCCTGTTTTAAATGGGCGGAATAGGCAATATGCCGGTCGAAAACCCTATCCTGCCTTATGGTTTGTCCGTCTCCGCGGTCTATCTTATATCCGGGCCGGTCGGCCGAGATCAATACCAAAGGGATGTCGCTGTAAAATGCCTCTGCTACTGCAGGGTAATAATTGAGTAAGGCACTGCCGGAAGTACACACTGCTGCAACAGGTTCCTGCAACTGCTGCGCCATACCCAGGGCAAAGAATGCAGCTGATCTTTCATCTACCACACTATAACAGGAAAAAAACGGATTCGCTGTAAATCCCAGAACCAACGGGGCATTCCGTGAACCGGGTGAAATTACTATATGCCGGATCCCACTGGCCATGCAATGCATAACAACAGCTTGAGCCGCAGGAATAGTGGAGTACTTCATAGCGGTGGCAAAAATACAACAGTGCTCCGTGCTATCCCAACTTTAGCTTAGAATTCACTATGAGGTGTTTCATGGATTCGCTTTTGTAAACGGTTTCCATCCATTCCTGTTCAGGATCAGACCCCTTAACCAGTCCGCCTCCCACATACACATGCACCTGGTCGTTTTCAAAATTCATACATCTCAGGTTCACAAAAAGATGACTTCCAGAGTCTGCCCCCCAGTTCAATTCCCCAAGGAAGCCTGAATAATACCTCCTTGAATACCCTTCGTTAGCCAGGAGGAAATCCCGGGCTTTATTCGTAGGAATCCCGCAAACGGCCGGTGTGGGATGCAGGGCCTGAATAAGCTGACCCGCAGAGGCCTGTGGCTGAGTAGCTTCAATGCGCGTTTGTAAGTGGTACAGGTTCCCCGCACGCACTGTCTCTGGCCCTGTAACGCGGAGGCCGTGAATTTTATGCTTCAAGGCCTGTACAATATACTGGGTAACGTATTCCTGTTCCCTAATTTCTTTTGCTGACCAATCCGGGCTTATGTCCTGTTCTGCCTTTTGTGTTCCGGCAAGAGAAACCGTGCTGAATTTTTCTTTGTTGCAATGGAGCAGGGTCTCCGGACTGGCGCCCATCCAGATTCCAATTTTTGGATGATACAGCAGATAGCCAAAAGCACGGGGAAATTGCCGGAGCAAGAGTGTGAAAACAGCAATCGGATCAGTTTTAAAAGGAAATGATATCCGTCTCGAAAGAACAACCTTTTGGAGGTTTTTGCGGTCGATTTCCTCCAAAGCCAACGCAATTTTATTAAGATAAATTTTCTTTTCCTGATCCCTATCAACCTCAGCACTGGAATTAAAGGGCAGTCTGAATTCCCCGACTTCAAATGGTTCCTCAACAAATTGATCGGGACGGATCAGGAAGGTAGGATACGCACCGGCAATAAATGGGGCCATAATGAAACCACTTTCCCCAAAATCTTTTACAATTTGTAATTCCCGGTCCTGCTGCAAAAAGGCGCTAACCTTTAATTCAGCGGGTTTACGGTATACTACAAAGGGCAGATCACGCCGGTAATGCTCCGATACCTGCTTCAATAATTCCATTCAAAAGAGGTTAAGACCGTTCCAGGGCAATTGTAGTCAATTTACAGAGGGACACGAGATTTCCCTCCCCATCAGTTATCCGGATTTCCCATAGCTGGGTAGTTCTTCCCTTATGGATAATGGTAGCTTTGGCAAAAACCTCACCTTCCTTTATGCTCTTAATATGGTTAGCTGAAATCTCGATACCGCGCACGAAGTACTTTTGACCATCCAGAAAAACATAGGAAGCGGCACTACCCACACTTTCCGCTAAGGCCACTGTTGCACCCCCGTGCAAAACACCATCGGGTTGGTGCACTTTTGGGGAAACGGGCATTCTGGCTACAAGAAAGTTCTCCCCAACATCCACATAACTGATATCCAGGGTCTCCATCAGGGTGTTTTTACAAACCTCATTGCACACCTCAAGGATCTTACTTTTGTATTCGTCCATAAATTCTTTTTTGCAAAAGTACACATTCGCTCTTAGTAGGTGGTTTATCTTATCTTTGAAAAATGAAGGTTCAGGAAAAAGGGGTGACCTACCAGAGTCAGAACAGTTATGCCACCTTAAATACACTTTCAGAAAGCACAGAATACATCTGGCTTGTTTTTCACGGAATAGGTTTTCTGAGCCGTTATTTTCTCAAGTATTTTACAGGTTTTTCCAAATCAAAGCACTATTTCATAGCTCCCCAGGCCCCATCGAAATACTATTTAAACAGCGAATACAAGCATGTGGGTGCCAGTTGGCTTACCCGGGAAAACACCGATGTTGAAAAGGAAAACGTCATGGCTTATCTGGATGCAGTCTGGGCATCCGAAGTTATCCCGAAAAGATGCAAACTGATAATACTCGGATATTCACAAGGGGTATCCATAGCCACCCGATTCCTGGCGTACAAAAAGATTTCCCCCTATCAAATTATGCTGTATGCCGGAGGCCTCCCTGAAGAACTGCAGGAGGAAGATTTCCGGTACCTTAGCAAGGATACGCCGATTTCCTTTGTTTATGGTCGTCGGGATCCCTATTTAAACCCGGATCGCCTTATGCGTGAACAGGACAAATTGGAAGGATTATTTGCAGGCAGCGCCATACAGCACCCTTTTGACGGGGGTCATGAATTTAAGGAGGAGCTCATTCACAAATTGTTGCTATGAGTCTGCAACCTACCCTGGAAAACGATCGGGTGAAGTTAATCCCGCTCACGCTGGAGAACTACCACCAAATTGCCGAGATAGCCTCCGAGCCCGGATTGGTAAAGTATTCACCCGGCTTTATTGAATCTTCTGAAGGTCTGAAGGAATATGTAACACGGGCGTTGATCGACCGCGACCTAGAGCGGGCCATTCCCTTTATTATCTATGACAAAAAATACGACGCCTATGCCGGAAGTACCCGCTATATGCATATCGACCGGAAAAACAAGGTGCTGCATATCGGGGCAACCTGGATAGGGAGCGCATTTCATGGTACGGGCTTAAATACGGCTATAAAATCGCTCATGTTACCACACGCTTTCGTGGAAATGGATTTCGAAAAAGTAGAATTCAGAATCGACGAACGCAATACAGCTTCCCGCAAGGCCGTTGAAAAATTGGGCGCCAGGCTGGAGGGCATACTTCGTAAAAATGTATACCTCACTGATGGCTTCAAACGCAACACCTGCTGCTACGGATTACTC
>JABDRK010000291.1 GCA_013041785.1 Eudoraea sp. | reverse complement strand
ACTCTATACCCTAGAAAAAGGCACCAATCATTTGTACCGGATTACTGCTGACACCGGGGATGTGGAGGATTTGGGTGAAGTGCCTATTCTTTCGGGATTCAATTATACCTATGGTGCTGTCTATTTTGATGTTGACGGCAATTTTTACGTATCGGCGAATCAAACTGGTTCTGTTTATAAAATTAGTCGTGTACAGGAGGTACAATCCGGAATAATGACTTCAAATATTTTTGCTTTCGGCCCCTCAAGTTCCAGCAATGACGGAGCCCGTTGTCCCACCGCTCCGGTTCTGCAGGAAGATTGTTCCAATGGCATTGATGACGATGGCGATGGACTAATCGATTGTGATGATCCCGCCTGTTCCGGAATTAGCAGTTGCCCCACCATTACTACGACTTCAGGGGCCAACAAAGGCGGACTGGAAAGCAACGACCGTTTGGCGCAATTGATCAGCAATCGCAACTATAAGCGGGTAAAGGATAACTACATCTTTGATAAAGCGCAAGCCAAAAAAGTGACCAAAGACAATAACTATAAGAAAAGGGCGATCTTTTCCAAAACGCAATTACCGCTATCCTCTTTTGTTCCTTTAGGTGTTATCGGAGAAACTACAACCATTGAATCCTCGCCAAAAGACCTGCTGGATCTCACAAATGCCTCTGACATTTTTTCGGTGGATTATTTAAAGGATATGGAAACCGTTAGTGCCTTAATGGTTATTAAAACAGAAGAGCAGGTCTATGAGCACAGTAAATTCATTTGTGACCGCTTTTTGGGGGCATCGCTGTTATCCGTATCCACAATTGAAATACGGGGCCAAAAGTTCATCAAATCAATTATAAAACAGCCTGATGGAAGCATTGAATTTGCCTTGAGCTTTTCTGCAAGATTGAATAAGGAAAACCAATTCATTATTGAATCCCATTGGAATATGGACGCCTTTACCGCTAACAGCATGTATTACAATTTTCAGATATGGTCCAATACCATTGATGATTTGTTTGTACTGGGGGAAGAAATTCTTAGTCTGTTAGAGGTTCAGGGTCCGATTGCCGGATTTAGAAATTCGGATCCTCCTCCGGTTTTTGTAAAAACCGCCCGATACCATAGGGGGGCTGTACAGCTTGAAATTGTAAATACGAATGAAAGTAACAACATCTCACTAGCAGGTGGATTAAAGAAAACAGAGACGGCTATTACCGAAAGTTTAGGTGTTGAATTAGCACTGAGCGGGTATACAGATTATGTTACTATCGAAACTGGCGCCTTGTTTGATCTTGGGTTTAGGATTAATCCGGATAACGCCGGAACTCCGGATGATTTATTTGTTGCCGATGCACCCTGGGGACTGGATGCTTCTTCAGCTTCTACCAGCATTACCCGGTTTTCAGTAACACAGAATGATTCATCTTTTGATGAGGAAGTTCATGCTGTGGAGAGAAACATCGTACTCGAAGGTACAACGAGAGAGTATTTGGGAGTTTACAGGGCATTTAATCCCAGGTTCCTTGCTGTTGATTTATCGGCCTTTAACAGCCTTTCATTCGACGCTTCCGGTACGGGAACCCTGGAGGTTGTCCTGCTAAAATCAGGCGGATCAAAATTTTATACGGAAGTGGTTTTGGTGAATGATCAAAAGACGTTTTCCATAAAAGATTCTGATTTTCGAGGAGTTGATGGGCAGTCCACAGATTTTTCCGATTTAAAGGTGGTATTGTTCAATATGAAATCTGAAAATGGAACTACCCAATACAAAAGGCTGCTGTTATCCAAAGTCTTTTTCGAAGATGCGATAATTCAGGAATCCGAGGTGTTTGTAACCAACAGAGAGTCTATTATAGCTCCCAATCCTGTACGCAGCGAAACCACGCTATATGTGAATTCACAAACCGGTGGCTCCTATGTTTTTAGTTTGTATAACTTAACCGGGAAGCGCATAGATTCACATATCCTGACAGGAACCCTGCTGCCTGGGCAAAATGAAATTAAGATACAGCGGAAGACCCTGGAAGCAGGCATATATATGTACAAGCTACAGGATAGCAATAAACAAATCTGGAGTGGCAAATTGATTGTTCGCTAATCGGGTGTTGCACTGGAATTAAACTTTTTCAAGCCATTTTCGTGCATTGGTAAAGGCGGTTATCCATGGCGAGATCTGATCATCCCGGTTCTTGGGATAATGGGCCCAGTTCCAGGGAAATATGGATCGTTCAATGTGCGGCATGGTTACCAGGTGCCTGCCGGTTTTATCACAGAGCATGGCCGTGTTATAATCGCTCCCATTAGGATTGGCCGGGTAGGCCTCATAGCCATATTTGGCAAAGATATTGTACTGATCTTCAGTTGTTGGCAGACTGAATTTCCCTTCCCCATGGGAGATCCATACACCAAGCATGGTTCCGGCCAGACTGGAAAGCATAATCGAATTATTGGGTTGTACCGTCACTGAAGTGAAGTTGCTTTCGTGTTTGTGAGAATCGTTAAAGGTCATTCTTCCGTGTTCAGGATGTTCAGGATTAATGAGGTCGAGTTCCATAAACAACTGGCAGCCATTGCAAATCCCTACACTTAGTGTGTCTTCCCGGTCAAAGAAATTTCTAAGGGCTTTACGTGCTTTCTCGTTGTATTTAAATGCACCGGCCCATCCTTTGGCACTTCCCAGGACATCCGAGTTGGAAAAACCGCCCACGGCACCTATAAATTGAATATCCTTAAGCGTTTCCCTTCCTGAAATAAGGTCGGTCATATGTACGTCCTTAACCTCAAAACCAGCCAGGAACATGGCATGGGCCATTTCCCGTTCAGAGTTACTTCCTTTTTCCCTGAGAATAGCCGCTTTGGGCTTATCCCCATTACCCGAATTCTCTATTCTTCCTTTAAAACCGGTTGGAAAGGTATACTGCAAGGGCTGCCGCGCATAATTTTCAAAGCGTTCTTTAGCCAGCCCATTAGCCGTCTGTTTATCGTCCAGCAAATACGAGGTTTTGTACCAGTGCTGCCGCATTTCGGTAATATCCAGGGAAAGGCTGTCCGTATGGTTACGTATTTCAAGCAGCGCCTTTTCCTGTACCTGCCCAATGCAGTGCCAGGAGATCCCTGCTTTATTCATAAGGTCTTCCACCTCCTGATTTTTCGCCTGGAATACCACTCCGGCATTTTCTGCAAAAAGGAGTTTTACGGTTTCCTGTTCTCCCAGTGAACCAAGGTCTAATTG
>JABDRK010000283.1 GCA_013041785.1 Eudoraea sp. | reverse complement strand
ACCATACGCTGGGCGCTTCAAAGAAAGAAATGGGTTATCGGGATTGCTTCTGCTCTGTTACTGTTAACGGTGTATGTATTCAGTACACTGGGAGCTGAGTTTGTACCTACGCTGGATGAGGGTGATTTTGTTATACAGCCTGTTTTACCAACCGGTACCTCCCTGAGTAAGACCATTGAAATTACCACAGAGATCGAGCAAATCCTGTTAGATCAATTTCCCGAAGTAGATCAGGTAGTAACCCGGATCGGAGCAGCCGAAGTCCCTACAGATCCCATGTCCATGGAAGAAAGTGACGTGATAATTACCCTGAAACCCAAAAGTGAATGGGTTTCTGCCCGGTCCAAAGATGAACTCGCTGAACAGTTTAAAGATGCCCTGTCAATAATCCCGGGGATGGAGGTAGAGTTTACTCAACCCATTGAAATGCGATTTAACGAACTGATCACCGGGGTTAGGGCAGATATTGCGATAAAGGTATTTGGGGAGGACCTGGACCTGCTGAGTGAGAAGGCCAATGAGATAAAATCCCAGATATCAGATGTTGCCGGAGCCGCCGATATCACCGTTGAGAAGATCGTGGGACTGCCTCAAATGAACGTGCGTTATAATCGGGCAAAAATGGCTCAATACGGACTTAAAATAAATGAACTTAACCGTTTTATTGAAATGGGATTTGCAGGTGCAAAGCTTGGAACGGTATATGAGGGGGAGAAGAGATTTGACCTCACCCTTCGCTTTAACAAACGGCACCGCAGCAATTTAGAACTGCTGCAAAACCTGTATGTAGACAGCCCGGGAGGCCAGAAAGTCCCGCTGCGGGAGCTCGCTACCATCTCCTATACCAGTGGGGCGGCTAAAATTGCAAGGGACGATACCAGGAGGCGTATCGTGGTAGGGGTGAACGTCCGAAATCGCGATCTGCAATCCGTAGTGGATGATATACAAAACCGAATAGAAGACAAAATAATCCTTCCGGCAGGTTATTCCATTTCCTACGGGGGGCAATTTGAAAATCTTCAGAAAGCCCGGAGCCGTTTGCTTGTAGCTGTCCCGATTTCACTACTGCTCATTTTTATTTTGTTGTTTTTCGCATTTGGATCGGTCCGTGATGCCTTGCTGGTATATTCTGCCATTCCCCTTGCCGCCGTAGGGGGCGTGCTACTGTTGTGGTTGCGGGATATGCCCTTTAGCATATCCGCAGGTATAGGATTTATAGCCCTTTTCGGGATAGCTGTGCTAAATGGAATTGTATTGATAGAGCATTTTAAAGAATTGAAAAAAGAAGGAACTATGAATCATGATGAACTGGTGCTTTTAGGTACGCGGCACAGGCTGAGGGCGGTAGTACTTACCGCATCCGCTGCCGCGCTGGGCTTTTTGCCTATGGCCATTTCCACGAATGTTGGGGCCGAGGTACAGCGACCACTGGCTACGGTAGTCATAGGAGGATTGATCACAGCCACTTTGCTCACCCTGGTGGTCCTCCCTGTTTTGTACTCCCTGATCGCCAAACGAAGCTCTGAAAGAAAAAACAAGATAGCTAAGACCGCCATACCTTTCCTTGTGTTGGGTATGCTGGTTCCCATGCAAAGTACAATAGCACAATCAAAGCCTATGGGGCTGGAGGAACTCAGGCAATTGGCAATTGACAATAATGGGCAGTTAAGGGCTGCTTCTTTGTCCCGTGACCGGGAAAAGTCCCTGCTGGGTGCTGCATTTGATTTTGACAAAACCGAGCTCTATTACAGCTATGACCAGAACAATCTGAGCATAAATGGAAAACCCCTGGAAGTATATGGAGTTAAGCAGGATTTCAGGTTTCCCCTGTTGTATTTTACGGATCGTCAGATCCGGAGATCGGTATTGGAAACGGCTGAAAATCAGTTGGATATTGAACAGCGTCAAATTGAAGGTGCCCTCGAAGCTTCCTATTATAAATTGCAATCCCTTTACGCCCAAATTGGGATCTACAAAACCCTGGATTCCTTATTCACGGAATTTGCCAGGGCTGCAAGCAGAAGGTTTGAACTTGGAGAGACCAATTACCTTGAAAAGATAACGGCGCTGGCTAAACAGAAACAAGTGACCAATTCCCTGGAAGCCCTGGAAGAGGAAGAAAAGGTATTGATCGATGCTTTGATTCAAATTGTACAGGTAGAGGGGCCTTTGGCCGTGGTGAAGGAACCGCCGGCAAAACTAAAACCACAGCTACAAGAAATAGGAGATCATCCGGGCCTTAAGTATGTAGAAAACCAAAGTCAATATTTTTCGGATAAATACAGGTACGAAAAGCAATCACTCCTGCCCGATATATCACTAAACTATTTCCAGGGGTCTAATTCCACCCTTGATCAACAATTATATGGCTATCAACTGGGATTTAAAATACCCTTGCTATTCCCGGCTAAGGCTTCCCGAATAAAGGCATCAAAACTAGCAGAAGAGGCAAGTCTGTCGCAGGTCAGGGACTACAGAATCCGTTTGGAAACTTTCTATCAGCAGTTACAACATGAATTGCGAAAAAATCTCCTGACACTGGATTATTACGAACAGGAAGGACAACAACTGGCCAATGAGATCCAGAAGACGGCGATATTAAGTTATAAAAATGGGGAGATTAACTTCTTCCAGTACATTCAAAGCCTTGAACAAGTCAGCGAATTGCGTTTGTCTTATCTGGATCATCTAAATCGATATAACCAAACCGTAATCGCAATTAAATACCTAACCCTAAAATAACGAACTGATGATATTGGTAAAAAAATATGCTGCCTTATTCCTGAGTCTTATGCTTTTCGTGAATTGTAAGGAAAAGGGAACTACAACGGAAACCGGCATGCCCGAAGGTACAATTGAAATCGTAGAAAATGGAATTCGTATCCGTGCAGACCAGTTCAAATCCAGCGGGATGGCCCTGGGGTTTGCAGACACCATTATGGTCAGGGAGGAGGTAAATACTCAGGGATATATTGATGTCCCTCCGGAGAATCGTGCTGTAATAAGTGCCCCAATGCCCGGTTTTATCAAGCATGCCCCTTTAATTGTTGGAGACAAAGTAAGAAAAGGACAACGGGTTATCGTTTTGGAAAACCCCGATTTTGTTGCACTACAGCAGGAATTTTTGGAGGCGGCGGCACAGCAGGATTACCTGAGGGCGGAATACGAACGTCAAAAAACACTATTTGCTGAGCAGGTAACTTCTCGCAAGAATTATATGAAAGCAGAAAGCGAATACAGAAAAAATGACGCAAAGATATCAAGCCTGAAAGCCCAGCTGGGATTGCTGCGGGTAGATACGGATAGGCTCCTGGCGGAAGGAATTCGTCCAAATCTCAATCTTATCGCCCCCATAGCGGGAAGTATAACCGACGTAAAGGTAAGCCTGGGGATGTATACACCTCCCAATCAAGCCTTGCTGGAAATCATAAACACGGAACACCTGCATCTGGAGTTGGGAATATTTGAAGGGGATGCAATTAAAATCAAAATCGGTCAGCCCATTCACTTTTACCTGCCGGAAAATCCGGGACAGGTATTTGATGGCGAGGTATACAAGGTGGGGAACCTTGTTGAAATGGAGAGTCGCACCTTACGGGTACACGGGCATATCCCTGCTTCCCTGGCCGAAAAATTTGCCATCGGCATGTATGTGCAGGCTGTTATTGAAGTCGCTGAAAAGGAAGCGGTGGTTTTGCCGGATGAAGCGGTAATTCGGGAGGGGGAAGGCGCATTTGCTCTGGTTCTGTGGGAACAAACGGAGGATGAATTCCATTTCAAAAAGATTCCCATTGACCTGGGTATCTCCCAGGATGGATATTCTCAAATCATATCTCCTGATCCTGAACTTTTAAAGCGCCAATTTCTCACAGGTGGAACGTACTGGTTCCGTACTGAAGCTGATTAATTGATCAATCCGTGCATTGGCCTGAGCAGTTGATGATAAATATCATTTTATTACAACTTCTTATCCGTTAGTTTCCACATGTAATTGACGTACCTATGAAGACTATCATTTATGCCACGGATTGTACACGCCATGCAACCCCTGCTTTGAGATATGCCTATTACCTCAGTGAAGCCCTTAAAGCCAATTTTATTGTTTTATCCGTCTTTAATTTACCCCCTATAGCCGTTTCAACCATCAGGCCACCCAAACAACTTAAAAAAATGGCTGCTGAAGAACAAATGATGGTCTTGCACAACTACTGTTCCCGTTACCTGAAAGACCGCATGGGTCCCCATATCACGCTGGATGTCATAGCGAGTCCCTCAATTTCAGAAGGCATTTTGAAACGTACCCGGGCCCTGAAGGCAGATTTGTTGATTCTGGGAATGAAAGATGAGCATACGTTAAGAGGATACTTTTCCGGAAATATCGCAAGCGCTATTCTCGAAGAAAGCCCCTGCCCGGTGCTGATGGTTCCAAACCCCTATCGCTATCGTAAACCGAAGACTATGGTCTATGCCACCGATTTTGAAGAGCGGGACATCAAGGCGATAAAACAACTTGTGCTTCTGGCTGCTCCCTATGGGGCAGAGATCAGGGTGGTTCATATACCAACCCAGGAAGAATACGCAGGCATGGAGCAGATGGAATGGTTTAAAGAAATGCTTGATCAGGAGGTGGATTATCCCAACATTAGGTTCCATATGATCTTTGCAGATAATATCCAGGAAGGGCTTTCCATGTATACCCAGGATGTAAAAGCAGACGTGCTGGCCATGCTGGAGCGTGAAAACAGCAGGACGGTTTTTGGCAAACTATTCCACCGGGACCGTGTGAAAGCCATGGAATCCCGAAGCAATATCCCGCTATTGAGTTTTAATGAAAGAAGTTTTTAGCGGTTCCTGAAGAATCCGGCCATCCTCCATTTCAATAATCCGGTCCGTACGCTTGGCAAAATCATAATCGTGTGTAACCACAAGCAGTGACAATCCCTGTTCTTCTTTTAGCTGCTTGAAAATCTGGAACACATTCTCGGCATTATAACTGTCCAGGTTGCCTGTAGGTTCATCGCCCATTAAAATAGACGGATTGTTGATCAGGGCCCTTGCAATGGCTACCCGCTGTTTTTCCCCACCTGAAATACGCGAAGCCCGTTTTTTTGCGAGATTGGCTATATTGAGCATTTTCAATTTTTCCATAGCCTCGTGCTCAATTTCCGCATCCGATTTGGTGGCCAGTTTTTTGGCCGGGAGCATTACATTTTCGAGCACACTGAACTCCGACAGCAAATAATGAAACTGGAAAACAAAGCCAATATGCCGGTTGCGCAATCGGGATAATTCCTGATGTGGTTTCCCGCTGACCAATTCTTCGTTGAGGTATAGTTCTCCTTCGTAATCCGTATCCATGGTTGAAAGAATGTACAGCAGCGTTGACTTCCCTGAACCCGATTTCCCCATAATCGTCGCAAATTCTCCCTTCTTTACCGCAAAACTGATATCCTTCAACACATGGAAATCAACAGGCTTCCAAAAGTGTTTGTTGATATTAACGGCTTCTAATACTTTCTTCATAGGGATGGGGATTAGGTTCCTCTGATGATTTTTACGGGGTCTATTTT
>JABDRK010000272.1 GCA_013041785.1 Eudoraea sp. | reverse complement strand
GTCGACAGGTGCCCTTTTTACTGCCTTGTTGGAGCCAGTTTGGTATGGGCGCAGGTTTATTCCGTACGAACTATTTTTTGGAGTTTTGGTGATCCTGGGACTGTTGCTAATCTACAATGTAAATACCGAATATGGTTTTGGTATTTTGCTCGCCCTGGTATCGGCTTTCCTGGGGGCCGTGTTTACACTCATCAACGGGCAATTGATTAAAGTGCATAAGCCTGCCACCATTTCCTTTTATGAATTGTCCTTTGGTGCCCTATTCCTTTCCCTTGTACTGGGGATACAAAACGAATTTGATGCTGCCTTTTTCAATATGGCAACCATGGATTGGATCTACCTGATGGTCCTGGCTTCTGTGTGTACTGCATTTGCCTTTATTGCTTCGGTTAAGGTAATGCGCTTCGTAAGCCCGTATACAGTAATGTTAACCATAAATATGGAACCGGTATATGGGATCCTGCTGGCCTTTTTTATTTTTGGTGAGAGCGAAAAGATGAATATTCTGTTTTATCTGGGGGCCCTGGTAATTATTGCCACCGTTGTAGCCAACGGCATTATAAAGTATAAAGCTACCAAAGAAGAGGCCGGGGGTTTCCATTAATATTTTATATTTGTCTGCTAGACTGACTAATCACGAACATGGAGTATTTGGATTTTGAGTTACCGATAAAAGAACTGGAAGAACAGTTGGAAAAATGCCAGATTATTGGCGAGGAAAGTGAAGTTGATGTTACGGAGACCTGCCGCCAGATAGAGAAAAAACTGGCTGAAACCCGTAAAAGTATCTACAAGAATTTGTCGGCATGGCAGCGGGTTCAGCTTTCAAGACATCCGTACCGCCCCTACACCCTGGATTACATTAAGGCCATTTGTGGGGAAACCTTCCTGGAACTGCACGGTGACCGCACTGTTAAAGATGATAAGGCCATGATTGGCGGACTCGGAAAGATAGGCGACCAGAGCTTTATGTTTATCGGCCAGCAGAAAGGCTTCAATACCAAAACACGGCAGTATCGAAACTTCGGTATGGCCAATCCTGAGGGCTACCGAAAGGCCCTCCGGCTTATGAAATCAGCCGAAAAGTTCGGGCTTCCCGTGGTTACCTTTGTGGATACGCCTGGAGCCTATCCGGGAATTGAGGCGGAAGAACGAGGACAGGGAGAAGCTATTGCCCGGAATATATTGGAAATGACCCGCCTTAAAGTACCTATCATTGTGGTAATCATAGGTGAAGGAGCTTCAGGAGGAGCATTGGGAATTGGGGTTGGCGATGTGGTTCTAATGCTCGAAAATACCTGGTATTCTGTGATTTCACCTGAATCCTGCTCTTCGATCCTTTGGAGAAGTTGGGAATATAAGGAACAGGCCGCTGAAGCCCTCAAACTCACAGCCACAGACATGAAAAGACTTAAGCTTATTGATGAGATTGTCAAAGAACCCGTTGGTGGCGCACACCGCAACCGGGAAAAGACTTTCGAGATCGTCAAGAATAAAATTTTGAAACACTATTCGGAACTAAAAAAGTTATCACCAGAGGAACTGATTGAGAAGCGTATGGATAAATACGCCCAAATGGGGGTCTTTAATGGCTAAGTAATCTGTTTATCAGCTATCCTCGAGTAGCCATAAAATATACCGGGCAGATTTTTTAGGTTATGAACATTAATTCGTAACTTATTAACATCGTTTTTGTTAACTACCGGTGAATATCCAACCTGAGTATTTTAAAGTTAACTAAAGGTTAAATCCCTACTTTCGCACAGATGGAAAAGGCGCGCCCTACACTAGGCCACAAAATTGGCAAAACTGCTGTCATTCCTTTGGAAAAAGGCAAAATACCTCCTCAAGCTGTTGATTTAGAGGAAGTTGTGCTTGGGGCTATGATGATTGACAAAAAAGGAGTAGATGAAGTTATCGACATTCTGCATCCCGATGTTTTCTACAAAGACGCCCATCGTTATATTTACGAAGCCATCTTTACGTTATTTGAAAGCAGTGAACCGGTTGATTTATTAACCGTTTCGGCCCAATTAAAGAAGTCCGGTCGCCTTGATCAGGCCGGGGGTGATTTTTACCTGATAAAGTTAACCCAGAAAGTGGCTTCTTCAGCGCATATTGAGTTCCATGCCCGGATAATACTCCAGAAATACATACAGCGCAGCCTTATAAAAATTTCCAACGAAATTATTGAGGATGCCTACAGCGATAGTACGGATGTCTTTGACTTGTTGGACAACGCAGAAGCAAGGCTCTACGAGGTAACCCAGGGAAACCTGAAACGTTCTGCAGAAACTGCGCAGAATCTGGTCATTATGGCCAAAAAGAAGATCGAAGAGATCTCCAATAAGGAAGGTCTAAGTGGTATTCCCTCAGGATTTGATAAGGTAGACCGGCTTACTTCGGGATGGCAACCGAGTGACCTGATTATTATCGCCGCCCGACCGGGTATGGGTAAAACCGCACTTACCCTTTCCATGGCCCGAAATATAGCGGTGAATTCGAATATACCAGTGGCCTTCTTTTCGCTGGAGATGTCCTCCGTGCAATTGATAACCAGGCTAATCTCTTCTGAAACTGGTCTTTCCTCGGAAAAACTTCGGACAGGCCGTTTGGAAAAACACGAATGGGAACAGCTCAACGTCAAAGTGAAAACCCTGGAAAAGGCCCCCTTGTTTATTGATGATACACCATCGCTATCCATATTTGACCTCAGGGCCAAGGCCAGGCGATTGGTCTCCCAACATAAAATCAGGCTGATCGTTCTGGATTACCTGCAATTGATGACAGCCGGCGGCAGCCAGAAAGGAGGGAACAGGGAACAGGAAATCTCAACCATTTCCAGGAATCTGAAAGCACTTGCCAAAGAACTCGACGTGCCGGTAATTGCTCTATCCCAGTTATCGAGGGCAGTAGAAACCCGTGGAGGCAGTAAGCGGCCTATTTTGTCCGACCTTCGTGAATCCGGAGCTATTGAGCAGGATGCAGATATCGTTTCCTTCATTTATCGCCCTGAATATTACAAAATAGATGAGTGGGACGACGAAGAACGGACCCCAACCCAGGGCCAGGCAGAGCTCATTGTAGCCAAACACCGTAACGGTGGCCTGGATAATATTAGGTTAAAGTTCATTGCCCAGCTGGGTAAATTTGATAACTTGGATGACTTTGATTCCCCATTCGAGTTTCAATCCAAGATGAATGTCGATGGTGAGAATCCCTTCGTCGCCAAAAACCTGCCATCTGCTGATGAAGCTTTTGGAAGTGCGATGAATGATGATCTCGACCCAGATGATAACGAAGTACCGTTTTAAACCAATCCCAAAATCCCTTTCCAGGGGTAATCTCCCTTTATTGCGCAAAATGCTTTTATGTCTGGCACTCTTGTGCACTATGCATGTAAGTGCATCAGTCATACTTATCCCTATGGACGCAGAAAGCCAGGAAAATCACCTGAAGGCTTATGGGATAACGTATTGGGTGCTGAGTCAGCAACAAAAAGTACAATGGTTGCTTAATTACCGGGGTGGCTCTTTTCTACTGCCAGACGGGGAACGTATCCGTAAGGAATGTCAGATACGGGGGGTGTCTTTTGAAATTCTGACAGACAGCCAGGCCCAGACTATTCTCGATGCCATCAACAGCCCCTCTCAGAATCAGGAAGCCGTTATCCTGGAGAAGGCGCCTAAGATTGCGGTCTATTCCCCAAAAGACAAACAACCCTGGGACGATGCCGTTACTATGGTACTGACCTATGCGGAAATCCCTTATATCACGGTTTATGATGAGGAAGTGCTGGACAACAAATTGGTGCTATACGACTGGCTCCATCTGCATCACGAAGATTTTACCGGGCAATATGGCAAATTCTACAGTGCCTACCGGGCAACTCCCTGGTATATCGAGGGTAAGAAAAATGCCGAGGCCCTGGCTACCAGGCTGGGTTTCAACAAGGTTTCAGATGAAAAACTGGCGGTTGCCATCAACATAAGGAACTATGTGATTGGAGGAGGATTTATGTTTGCCATGTGTTCGGCTACGGACAGTTTTGATATTGCATTGGCAGCAGAGGGCGTGGATATTTGCGAACCCATGTTCGACGGAGACCCTTCAGACGCCAATTACCAGGCAGGCCTGGATTTTAGCAAGACCTTTGCGTTTACCGATTTTACGCTTGAAAGAAGCCCTTTGCGCTATGAATTTTCATCCATTGATATGACCCGGAAACGGGATAATGTGGCCGCAGAATCTGATTACTTCTCTTTGATGGAATTTTCCGCAAAATGGGACCCGGTCCCTACTATGTTGACGCAGAACCATACGGCTTTGGTAAAAGGTTTTATGGGGCAGACCACGGCCTTCAACCCGGATGAGATAAAGCCTACCGTAATGATCCTTGGTGAGAATAAGATTAATGGGGAAGCCCGTTATATCCATGGGATCAAGGGCAAGGGATTTTTTACCTTCTATGGAGGACATGATCCCGAGGACTACCAGCATAGGGTAGGGGACCCCAAAACCGAACTGGAACTGCACCCCAATTCTCCGGGGTATCGGTTAATACTCAATAACGTGCTCTTTCCTGCCGCACGAAAAAAGAAACAAAAAACCTGAAAGTTAGTTCAGCTGCGCAAGCAGTTGTTCCAGAATCCGTTCCACGCCCATTTCGGTGTTGCTCAAGGTAGTGTACCTGGCAGCCCTTAAAACATTGGGGTGAGCGTTGGCCATAGCAAAACTGTAGGCCGATTTTTCCAGCATTTCCAGGTCGTTGTTATAATCTCCAAATACCATAGTTTCCTCCCTGGAAATCCGGTAGTTATCCTGGATCTGTGTCAGGGCGAATCCCTTGTTCGCATCGTTGTGGGAGAGATCGAGCCAATTTTCCCCGGAGACCTTTACCATTAACTCAGATTCGAATTTTTTTAATTGCGGATAGAGGTGTTTTTCTGAGCCTTCAAAGTGAAAGACGGCAATCTTAATCACTTCACCTTCATAAGTCTTTAAATCGTGCAGCAATTCGAATCGGGTGTAGTATTCTTTCAGTTTATTTACAAATTTAACCTGCTTCTTCAATATGTAAGCGTTGTTTCTGCTGCACAATACAGGTTTTGATCCTTCCACCCGTTCTACAACACTGAGGATCCTGTTTATAACGCTGGGATCCAGCGGAGTATGCAGTATCTCTGTTCCCCGGTCTGTCACTATTCCCCCGTTTTCAGCAATAATGATGATCTCGTCTTGTATTGGAGCCAGTTTTTCAGCGATGCTATTATGTTGTCGGCCGCTGGCGGCCGCAAACCGGATCCCCTTCTCTTTTAACCTGTGGTAGAGTTCAAAGAAATACGGACTCACCTCATGCTTTGTATTCAGCAGGGTGCCATCCATATCAGTAACTACCAGTTTTATTTTTGATAAATCCATTCCGCTTTTCCCAATTTGCTGACAAAGGTATTTTTTATGTTTAAATTACGGATACCTTTAGGCGAATATTACCCGAATACATTCAAATGAAAATAGTACAGAAAGAAGTCAGGCTTAATCCGTATCCAAGAGGATTTCACCTGATAACACGTATCCTAACCGCACGGTTCCCGGAAATAAAAAATATAAAACAGGGTTTTTTGCAGGTGTTTATCAAACATACCTCGGCCAGTTTGTGCCTAAATGAAAACGCAGACCCCACAGTACGTGAAGATTTTGAGCGGCACTTCAATGTCATGGTTCCGGAAGGCGCCCCCTATTATGTCCATACCTATGAGGGGCCTGATGATATGCCGGCGCATATAAAGAGTGCACTCCTCGGATCTCAGCTGCAGATCCCAATAACCGATGGGGAGCTCAACCTGGGTACCTGGCAGGGCATTTACCTATGTGAACACAGGGACCGTGCTGGTGGCAGAAAATTGCTTTTAACCGTCTGGGGGGTGTAGCTTCTTGATAAAATAAATGAGATTAAAGAAAATATGCCGGCTAAGGAACAATAGTATTAGGCAGTTGCCTAAAGTAAGCACGGAAATAAAAAGAAAAATCCCGCTTCAAAAGCGGGATTTTCAATTGCGAGATATTTTTAGTTTATTTTACCTTTTCTACCACCGCCTTAAAAGCCTCGGGGTGATTCAT
>JABDRK010000270.1 GCA_013041785.1 Eudoraea sp. | reverse complement strand
CTGCAGGGTCCAGCAATTACCAAAGGGTGCGGTAACGCCATATCATCTAGCCAGGTTCTTAGTTCTTTTGAATTTTCCATTGCTGTACTGTTACGATTTATTTAGGGGAATTCCTTCCAATATTGATTTTATTCTGTTGGTATTGTCCATTTCCTTGTAAATACCCGGGTAATCCTCATCCTGTAATTTTTGTTTGAATAGCTGCAGGTTTTGAATATACTCATCAAGCGTTTCGATCACATTGTCCCGGTTTTGTTCGAAAATCGGGGTCCACATTGCCGGAGAACTTTTGGCAAGCCTAACGGTACTCTCAAAACCACTTCCCGCCATATCAAAAATATCCCGCTCATTCTTTTCCTTTTCAATTACGGTTTTCCCAAGCATAAATGAACTGATATGGGAGAGGTGAGATACGTAGGCAATATGTTTGTCATGGGACTCCGGGTTCATATACCGAATCCGCATGCCTAACTTCCTAAAAAGTTCGAGGCCTCGTTCCTGAAGTTTAAAAGCGGTTTTTTCAACTTCACAAATAATGTTGGTTTTACCTTCAAAAAGGCCTTCATGGGCTGCCGAAGGGCCCGAAAATTCAGTTCCCGCTATGGGATGACAGGACAAAAAATTACGGCGGTTAGGATGATCTTCTACCTGCTGACAAATTTCTGCCTTAGTAGAACCTGCATCAATAACCAACGTTTCTTCCCCAATATGGTTTAGTACCCGGGGAAGCTCGCTTAACATAGCATCAACAGGGATACTCAGGATGACTACCTCTGCATTGACAAGGTCTTCATATGATGCTTTGCCTTCGATGATTCCCAATTCCTTGGCCTCCTGTTGGTGCGAAGCATCCTTGTCTATTCCCAGTATGCGGGCATCCGGGTATTTAACCCGAATGTCTTTTGCAAGAGATCCGCCAATTAATCCGATTCCAATTACGACTACCTTCATATACCTAAATCATCCCAGGGGCTCAAATCCGTCCAAACGGCGAATGGCCTCTTCTATTTTTTCTTTTTTAACGCAAAGCGAAAGCCTGATATATCCTTCCCCATTGCTTCCAAATACCGTCCCTGGTGCAATAAAAATGTCTTTTTCATAAAGGATCTTATCGATAAAATCCTCTGCGGCAGGGGCACCTTGCGGAAGCTTACACCAAACAAACATCCCAACGGTATTTGGGTCATAGGTACATCCCAGCTTATCGGCCAGCTCAAACATTAGGCCCCTCCTGGAACCATAAATGTCATCCAGATGCTCAAACCATTCCTTGCCACTCTTCAGGGCCTCAATCGCCCCTTTTTGAATCCCATAAAACATACCCGAGTCCATGTTACTTTTGACTTTCAGAATTGCTTTGATATGTTCTGAACTGCCCAGTACCATGCCTACCCGCCATCCGGCCATATTAAAGGTCTTACTCAGTGAATTCAGCTCCAGTGCTGTGTCCATGGATCCCGGTATACTCAGCAGGCTGATGGGATCTTTGCTTAATACAAAACTATAGGGGTTGTCATTGACCAACAAAATGCCGTGGCGTCGGGCAAAGGCAACAAGGTCTTCTAGCTGGGATTTGGAAGCTGTTGCTCCGGTAGGCATATGGGGATAACTCACCCACATGAGTTTAACACCACCCAGGTCCTGCTGCTCAAGGGCATTCAGATCCGGAAACCACCCCTGGCTTTCCAGCAGGTGATAATACCGAGGGGTACCCCCTACAAGCTTGGTCACCGCACCATAGGTAGGATATCCCGGATTGGGAATGAGAACTTCATCCCCCTCGTTCAGGAATGCCATACTGATAGGCATAATCCCTTCCTTGGATCCCATCAGGGGCAGGATTTCCTCTTTTGGATCTATGGTAACCCTGAATTTATTCTGATAGAAACGCCCAATGGTTTCCCGGAGTTCAGGGAGGCCCTGATAACTCTGATACTGATGTGCTCCAAGTTCAATAACAGATTCCTTTAGTGAGGAAATAACCGCATCGGAAGGAGAAAGATCCGGGCTTCCAATGCCCATATTAATAATGGGTCTGCCCTCAGCTATAAGCCCTCGTACTTCCCGTAGTTTATGGGAGAAGTAATATTCTTCAACAGCATGTAAACGGTCTGCAGTTCGTATCACAACATTGCATTTTTATACTCCCCCAAAACCTTAAAATCCTCAGACATGATATCCAGCAAGGATTTAGCTTTAGCAAAGTGTTCGAATTTCTCAAAGGTGACGTCTACAAAAAAGGCGTACTTCCATGGGGTCTCAATTATCGGCAGGGACTGTATTTTGGTTAAATTCAAATTACAATCGCTCATCACATTCAATACGGTGGCCAGGCTACCTCTCTTGTGGTCGGTAATAAAACGAATGGATGCTTTGTTTATCTCTTCCTCCGGCAAGGCTTTGTTTTTGGTTTTGATCACGATAAACCGGGTAGCATTGTTCTTGATGGTCTGAATATCTGAAGCCAGTATTTCCAGGTCATACAGGTCGGCTGCCACAGCCGGAGCAATGGCTGCAATCCCTGGCCAATTGTTTTCCTGAATCTGAAGGGCTGTTTCTGCGGTATCAAAATCCTCCACCATTTTCATGTGTGGCTGAGTTTTAAGATATTCCCGGCATTGCAAAAGGGCCATGGGATGAGACCGTACCTCCCTGATATCTTCAATGGTTTGCCCTTTCAGACCCATGAGGTTGTGGTGAATATTCAGGTAATGCTCCCCGATAATATGCAAATTGTTCCGGTACACCAGGGCATAATTGGGGATAATAGAACCGGCTATGGAGTTTTCTATAGCCATAACCCCCTTATCTGCCTCTTGTTGCAATAACTTGTCTACCAGTTCGTGGAAGGTAAAACATTCCACCAGGGAAATGTCCTCTCCAAAATACTCCCGGGCCACCTGGTGGTGGTTGGAACCTCGAATTCCCTGTATCGCTATTTTTAAGCCCAAGTCTGTTTAAAATTTAGCTCAAAAAAAAAGTCCCGTACGCTACGAGACCTTATTTTTTATGTGGTTAACAACTACCTAAAACCGTCCCGTTCCTCTTTGCGCAAAGAAGTAAAAATAAAAACCGTTCCAGAAATAGTTGCGTGTCATTAGCTGCATTTACACGGCTAAGGTAATTATTATCTGCAAATATCAAAGATTAGCCGATGCTTTTTGAAAAAAAATATGAATAGTCCGTATTCATTGCGGAAAACAGACCGATTTCTTTTTCTTTTTATGAATTCTTCATCAAAAATCCGGGCAGGATACTTTTATAAACCGAAGTAATCCCGGGAAAAGCTACTCCGGGAAATGTCGCTTTTGTGTATTTTTACCTCAAATTTGAACAAATGTCCATTCAGGTAGCAGGCATATCCAAGTATTACGGAAAACAACTGGCCTTAGACCAAATTTCTTTCGAAGTTAAAAAGGGGGAAATCGTTGGCTTCCTAGGGCCTAATGGGGCAGGAAAATCCACCTTGATGAAGATCCTGACTACCTATAGCAAAGCCGATGCCGGACAGGCCTGGGTTAACGGGCATGAGGTGCAGAAAGAAGACCGACAGGTACAGCGAAGCATCGGGTATTTGCCAGAACACAATCCCCTGTACCTCGACCTTTACGTTAGGGAATACCTGGCGTTTAATGCCGAAGTGTACGGGGTGGGAAAAGATCGCATAGACACGGTTATTACTGAAACCGGCCTCGCCCCGGAAGCCCATAAAAAAATCGGACAATTGTCTAAAGGATACCGGCAGCGCGTGGGCCTGGCTGCAGCCCTGCTGCATGACCCTGATGTACTGATACTGGATGAACCCACTACAGGCCTTGATCCCAACCAGTTGCAGGAAATCCGAAAGCTGATCAAAAAAATGTCGCGTACCAAAACAATCCTGCTTTCTTCGCATATCATGAAGGAAGTGGAAGCCCTGTGCGATCGTGTACTTATCATCAACAAGGGGAAACTGGTTGCCGATTCCCCTCTGGCCGACCTGAGGGAGGAGGGAGAACAAATCATTGAAGTAGAGTTCGATTACCGGGTAGAAG
>JABDRK010000251.1 GCA_013041785.1 Eudoraea sp. | reverse complement strand
GTGTTTTTCTTTCCGCCCGAACAAATTCGAAAATTATTTCTCAAAAAAAAGGAACCTTATACTGCTCAGGAGACCCGCGTTCCCGGGTACAAAAATATTCTGATCGCTGGCCTGGGGATCTATTTTTTAGTGCAATTGGTTTTACCGTTGAGGCATTATTTTATCACGGGAGATGTTTTATGGACAGAAGAAGGCCACAGGATGAGCTGGAGAATGATGCTGAGAACAAGGGCGGGAATTATTCAATTCACGATTGTAAACAAAGAGACCGGAGAATCATCAACCATCCCTCCCGGACTCTTCCTCAGTCGAAGACAGCAGGAGAAAGTAGCATGCTATCCCGACTATATATGGCAGTTTGCGCAATTTCTGAAAAAGAAATACGCCAAAAAAGGACAAAATATAGCTGTTTATGCCAAGGCCAGGGTAAGTATCAACGGTCGGCCGCTACAGCCTTTTATCGACTCCTCCATTGATCTTGCTGCTGAGGAATGGGATCATCTTAAACACCACAACTGGATCCTTCCTTCTCCTTTAGCTCTCGAAAAAAATCATTCAGGGAGCCGCCCATAATTTTCGGCAATTAAGCGTAAATTTGTGTCTTAAATAAAGCAAATGCTAGTACTACAGCACATAAGGGAAAACAAGGAACAGCTGGTTACAGCCCTAAAAAAACGAAACCTGGATGCAAAACCTTTGCTGGATAAGGTATCTGACCTAGACGAAAAAAGAAGGGCTATTCAAACTGAGATGGATGGTAAACTTGCCCAATTGAATTCCATTTCCAAGGAAATTGGGATGTTGTTTAAATCGGGTAAACCTCAGGAAGCTAACGCCCTTAAAGAACAGACCACTCAAATTAAGGATGATTCTAAAAAATTAGGGGAAGAACTCAATGAGGTAGTCTCAGAATTAGACCAGGCCCTCTACCTTATCCCCAACATTCCGAATGAATTGGTTCCTTCAGGAAGCTCTGAAGAAGACAATGAAGAAGTACTACGAGAAGGTGATATTCCCGATTTAGATACGGGGGCACTGCCCCACTGGGAGCTGGCAAAAAAATACGACATCATCGATTTCGAACTCGGTGTAAAAATCACGGGCGCGGGATTTCCAGTGTACAAAGGCAAGGGCGCTCGTCTTCAGCGTGCACTTATCTCCTATTTTCTCGATAAGAATACCGAAGCCGGCTACCGGGAAATGCAGGTACCTCACCTCGTCAATGCCACATCAGGTTTTGGAACAGGACAGCTGCCAGATAAGGAAGGCCAAATGTACCATGTTACTGCCGACGATTTATACCTTATTCCCACGGCTGAAGTACCTGTGACCAATATCCTTCGGGACACCATTTTACCCCTTAAGGACCTTCCTGTTTGCTATACCGGATACACTCCCTGTTTCAGAAGGGAAGCAGGAAGTTACGGATCTGATGTAAGGGGACTTAACCGTTTGCACCAGTTTGATAAAGTAGAAATTGTGAGGGTGGAAGAGCCGTCAAATTCCTACAAAGCATTGGATGGTATGGTTTCGCATATTCAAAATATACTCCGAGAACTGGAGTTACCTTACCGTATTCTTCGGCTTTGCGGAGGAGATCTGGGATTCACCTCAGCGCTTACCTACGATTTTGAAGTGTTTTCAACTGCACAGGACAAGTGGCTGGAGATCAGCTCCGTATCCAATTTTGAGACCTATCAGGCTAATCGGTTAAAGCTCAGGTACAAAGACAAAAATGGTAAGACTCAGTTAGCCCATACTCTAAACGGTAGTTCCTTGGCTCTTCCGAGGGTTTTAGCAGGAATCCTCGAAAATTACCAGACCAAAGACGGCATACAGGTGCCAAAAGTATTGATCCCCTATACCGGTTTTGAGCTTATAGATTAAGATTTCCTTGGTAGTTTTTTTTCTGTGATTAAGTTACCTTTGGGAAAGTCCCATGATGAAAGCTCTTATTTTTTGGTTGTGCTTTGTCACCACTCTCCCATTGTTAAGTCAGGACGATTTCCTGGCAAAACAGTATTTCAATGACGGAGAATACGAAAAAGCCCTTGTTTTTTATGAAAGGCTTGTCGCTCAGAATCCAAGAAGGATGGACTTTGCAGAGAATATGGTGCGCTGTTATCAGCAGCTCGAGGCCTACGATAAGGCAGAAGCCTTTCTTATGAACAAAGTAGAATCCGGTAGCGCCTACCCCACCATTTATATTGAACTCGGATACAACTACCGTTTGCAGGAAAAGATCACGCAGGCGGGGGAATACTACGACAAAGCTTTGGAATCGATTGAAACTAATCCCAATTACGGATATGGCATTGGTGTAGGATTTCAGCGTTTTGCTCTGCTAGATTACGCCTTAAAAGCATATGAAAGGGCTATGGAATTAAATCCAGAACTCGATTATTACTTCCAGATTGCCCTGATCTATGGCGAGCAGGGAAAGATAAAAAAAATGTTTGAAGCCTACGCAGAGCTCTTGGGT
>JABDRK010000242.1 GCA_013041785.1 Eudoraea sp. | reverse complement strand
ATATAGGCCTGGGCCATACTAGCCCTTGCGTCTGCATATTCCTGGTCCTTAAGCCGTTCATATCGAAACAGGCGTTTGAGATTTTTCAGGGCCAGTTCTTCATTATCGAGACGAATATTGGTCTTCTCCCTCCAAATCGTAGCTTCATTATACTTATCGCTATTGGGATGTTTACGCAAGACATAATTAAAGGACTCCAGAGCAGGAACATAACGCTCGTCGAAATAACGTGCCTTCCCCAGAAGTATGAAAGCTTCGTCGGTTTGCGGATTACGTTCTTCATTGCCAATTTCCATACCGTGTTTCTGAATGGCTTTGGTGGCTTTTTCCTCAGCCCGCTGGAAATTGGGATTGTTGTCCTCAGAATCGAGCCTGATTTCATTGGTCACCTGAAGCCTTTCTACGGGGAGGATTTCCCAATAATTGTCCTGGTAAGTTGTATTCAGCTGTTCACGGCCTTCCTCAAAGGCGAGATTCCCATTGTACAAGACATTGTACTTGGTATTCAGTGCGTGCCAGTTGCGATTGAGTAATGCGTCTTTCTTGGTAGAACAAGCGTTAAAAAGTATGCCCCCAAGAACACCAGCGAATAAAAGTGAAAATCGAAGTTTCAAGGTTGTTGGTATTCTTATAAAAATCTAAACTGAAAAAGCCATAGATTATTATACCTCAACCCCTATTTCTCAAAAAGATGTAGCTGATATAGGCTATGTTGCTGATTAAGGCCGTGTAGTTTAGGCTAAAAAGCTCTAAAGTACTGAGGTGAGCCCTGGAAATTATCCTCCAAAAAAGCGCTCCAATTCCTTAAGCGTCTCCGCAGATGTAGCAATATCCCGAACCACTTCCCCCTTGTTGAGTACCACGATGCGTTCGCACACCTCCGTGACGTGCATGAGGTCATGACTAGAAACCAAAATGGTCACGTCTTTGTTCTGGGCCAGTTCCCTGATCAGGGCTTTTAATCGGATCTGAGTAGTGGGATCCAGGTTGGCGAAGGGTTCATCCAGGATAATCACTTCAGGATCGCCGATGAATGAGGCTACAATCCCTACTTTTTTCTGGTTACCCTTGGAGAGATCGCGAAGGTATTTTTTCTGCCCGAGTATTTCCCCATGAAAAAAGTCTTCAAACTGAGCAAGCATAGCATCTACATCCGCTTTGTTCCTGCCCCTTAATTCCCCGATGAAATAAAAGTATTCTTCCGGGGTTAGATATCCGATTAAAAAGGTTTCATCTATAAATGCGGAGGTAAAGGGTTTCCAGTCCTCGCTTTTGGACACTTCTATCTCATTATTTAGCACCTTTCCCGAACTGGGTTGGATCAGGTCCAACAGCAAACTAAAGAAGGTAGTCTTTCCCGCACCGTTATTCCCTACCAGGCCAAAACTTTGTCCCTTGGGGATGTCAAGACTGTCCAGGTTGAGTACCGTTTGGTCTCCATAAGTCTTGGTTAGATTTTCTGCCTTAATCATATTCATTTTTTATGTTTTTTGCTTGTAGGCCAACAAGGTTTTATATTTTTCCTTCTTGTAGATTTTTTCAATTTTCCTGAATACAGCATCCTTAAATGCAAATCCTATGATCCCGGAAAGGGCCACCATAGCGTATCCTACGGTGGGATTAACCAGGTAGTGCCCGAGGGCATAAACCACTAGTGGAAGTAATAACTTGGGTACTGTAAGTAAGAGCGTTTTGGTATTGAAGGCCTGTTTGTCGCCAAAAGCATTCTTGTTTGACGTGAGGTCAATTGGTGTTTTTATATAAGCCCCGCCCCACAATACGAGATAAGAATTTACCCCCATATTATATATGGCACCAACAAGTATGGCCAGATAAGCCTCCCAGCCAAAATACAGGTAAAATGCACTCACCAGGGTACTCAGCAGTGTAGCTATGATTACCAAATACCATTTTGAGTTGAGGTACTCCTTATATTGAATGTTCTGGCTCATCATCAGCGGGTAATACGAACTGTCCCAGCTGGGAACGTATTGCCCAAAAGTGAACAGGAACCCTCCTGACACAAATATCCCGGCAAAGATTTGCCATACGGGGTTTTCATATACTTCCAGAGAGCCGGTAAAAAATAACAGCCCGTAGAAAAGGAAAAGGACGCTTACAATTACCGTGGTACGAGACCTTTTATTCCGTTTGATGAGTTTGATGTCGTTCTGAAGGAAAATCCCCAGGTTTCCAAAACGGCTAAGCCAGGCGTAATCCTCGGTTTTAGCAACAGATTGCTTTGTGGCCAGCCCCCCGTCCAGGTACATGTGCTTTTTGAAATAGTGGAAAGCGGCGTATATCATAAAAATGAGAAGCCCCCAGGGCAGGAGGGCGTATATGGGTTGATTGTACAGCGCATCAAACAGGTGAACCGTATACAGGGTTATGTCAAACCAACCGTAATACTGTAAAACTCCCAAACCAACCAGGACCACAATGACCGGATAAAAGACACTATCCTTATTGTTCATTATGATATTCAGGAAGTTATTTGTAAAAATGAGTGCAAAGATCCCCAGATGCCAGCCTACTACTCCTGCAGGATCATATCCTTCTATTAACAGGATAATGGAAAACGGCACAAAGAAAAACGCATGGGCCAGGTTAAAGAATGAAAACAAGGTTTTCCCGAGGGAATACTGCACCACCTGCCCTTTTCTGAAAGGCAGATATAACAGGGGCCGAATATTCATAATCGGCATTTTCTGAAGCGCATAGCGGATGTACAAATCCACGACCAAATAATAAATCATGATCCCGTTCACCACTTGTAGTGGATCTCCCAGTCCGGATTTATCAATGATATAGAAGGCGCCAAGCCCCATAGCCAGAAATACCAGGATGAAGTAGAGTGCCCCGAAAATCATCAGGATTTTAAATCCAATATTGGTTTTGAAAGAAGCGGACCTGAAAAAGGACTTCCACTGAAGGTTGATAAAGTGTTTGAACATGCTCCCTGGTTCTTGAATCAATGCGTTAGTAGGGTAAATATATATTTTGTTACACTTTTAACCTATTTTTTAGATGGCCATCCCCAGCAATGTTTAGTTTTGCGGGAAAATTGCTTAAATGAGTACTTTTTATCCCTTACCGGTAAAAGAAATTAAGTCCCTCACGCCCAGTTCAGTTGCCATTACATTGGGTATTGGGGAGGAGTTTAAAGAACAATTTCAATTTAAAGCTGGCCAGTATATCACCATCAAGAAAGATATTAATGGTGAAGAACTGAGACGGGCCTACTCCATTAGTTCTGCTCCGGGTGAGCCGGACATAACCATCGGGGTTAAACGTGTTGATCGCGGAAGTTTTTCTGATTATGCGAACAATAAATTGAAAGAAGGGGACGTGCTGGAAGTTAGCGCGCCAGAAGGCCGTTTTGTATTTGACTCTGTTCAGAAATGTGATATTATGGCCTTTGCCGCGGGAAGTGGGATTACGCCTATTATGAGTATAGCCCGCACTGTACTGGGCAGCCACCCGGAGAACAAATTTGTATTGGTCTTCGGAAACCAGAACCTTGCTGAGACCATGTTTTATGAAGAAATCAGGGCGTTACAGGATGAATATACCGATAGGTTTTTTGTTCAATACGTTTGTAGTCGGGCCAGAGAAGAAGATGCGCTATTTGGCCGGATTGATTCCTCCGTGGTCAATTATGCCCTTAAGAATAAATTCAAAGATCTGGATATAGATGCCTTTTACCTCTGTGGACCTGAACCCATGATCAATGCAGTTAAGGAGGTTTTAGCAGATAAGGGTGTTTCTTCAGATAAAATACTCTTTGAACTCTTTACAACAACTGAATCAGAAACAGATATGGAAGCACAGGAAATCGGAGAAGGAAAAACTCAGGTAACGGTTATATTGGATGATGAAGAGCAGCAGCTGGTCATGGATCGCAAAGAACTGGTCCTGGATGCTGTGCTCAAGGCAAAGATTGACGCCCCCTATTCTTGTCAGGGAGGGGTTTGCAGTACCTGTATTGCGCGAATAACCGAAGGCAAGGCTGTAATGGAAAAAAATCAGATCCTTACCGACGGTGAGATTGCGGATGGATTTGTACTTACCTGTCAGGCCCACCCGACTACCCCTACTTTGAGCGTGGATTATGACGATGTTTAAGTTCGTCCAGGATAAACTCAATTCTGAAAAAGGTATTCCCTGCAGCTAATTGTTATTTACTCATCTTCCCTGAGTTCTTGAGCAAATTTTATGCATTTCATCGGATATGAGCCTTGCAGCTATAACCGACTGCCTGGTCTGTTATGCTGAAGTTTGATTCCTTGTCTTCCAAAATCCTTGTTTTTAATCCGGTTTTTTAGGGATAACAACCAGATATCCTTTTTGGAGAGAAGGATAGAATAGTTTTGTAATCAGACTGAAGCGTCGGTAAGAGCATTTCATCGGATATTTTTATCTAGCGTGTTAAATTGACCCCGCTTCCTGAATTTTTAAGCATATAGTTGTAAGTTAGGGGAAAATTTTCCCATGCCTGCAGGTGTCGAAAACCATATCGCTCTTCTTATTTTCGCGAATACCCCCGAAGCGGAACAGCAGCGCAAAGCAGTTGGGTCTTCCCTTGAAGTTTTTGAGGCACTTACGGAACGCACGCTCGTTCTGGCTAAACAACTCAAACTTCCCTATTACCATATTACTGAAAAGGAACAGGTAGGAGATACTTTTGGAGAACGGTATATCAATGCCATGAAAAAGATATTCTCCCTGGGGTATGATGGCATTATAACCATTGGCAATGACAGTCCTTCCCTGAAGATTTCACATCTTAAGGCTGCTATTAATGATTTAAGAACAGGTAATGCTGTTCTTGGCCCGAGTTTGGACGGAGGCTTTTATCTATTGGCCATATCGCGGAACGCATTCCTGGAAGACCGGTTTCTGAGGATCTCCTGGAACTCGAGTGCTGTTTTTGGACAAATGCTGGGAGCATTGAGGTCAGCAGGACAGGAGGTCCATATCCTCAATCCTCTTGTAGACCTGGACGTCCCGTCTGACATCGCTTTGGCAATTAATGACCTAATTAATATACCTTTTGGTATATATAAGCTTCTGCTCCCGTTTTACAGGCAGTGTAAAACAATCCTATATGCTCCAACCCAGCGTATTCCGGCTCAACCGGATCCGTATATTCTGAACAGGGGTTCCCCCGCATGTTTCATTTAATATAGGGTTCTGGCCTTTGGCAGTCCCCGTTTTATCCCAATCGCCCTTCCAGCATCCCTTAAGGTTGCCGGAAGTGGTCTTTAATATTAATTCTAAAAGAAAATTTAAATGGCTAAATCATATTACGATCCTGCAGACTTGCGGAAATTTGGCAACATCACAGAATGGAGCGAGGAACTGGGAACCAAATTTTTTGATTATTACGGAAAAGTATTTGAAGAAGGTGCCCTGAGTGCCCGTGAAAAATCCCTGATTGCCCTGGCAGTAGCACATGTGGTAAAATGCCCCTATTGTATTGATGCCTACACCAAAGACGGCTTACAGCGCGGTATTACCAAAGAAGAAATGATGGAAGCTGTACATGCCGGTGCGGCAATAGAAAGTGGCGCAACGCTGGTACACGGGGTTCAAATGATGAACAAATACAACAAACTTTCCATGTAATGCCAATAAATGCCATAGCTGCGTGTAAGGAATATCAAATTCTTACGGCCGACATATATTTTACACCTATTTGTATTTATGAAAACAAAATCGCTTAAAGCACGAAATAATAAGCTGGCCGATACCCAGCGTCAACTGGATATATTAAGCAACTCGATCTTTGCCGAGGGAGAATTGCCTTTTTTCAAAGATAAACTCGCAGAATCCGGTCTATTTCCGCTCAGACCCAAAAAACTGGAGATCCTGCAAATCAATGTAGGCTACATGTGTAACCAGGTTTGTGAACACTGCCATGTGGATGCGGGACCGGACCGCAAGGAGATCATGACCCGTGAAACCATGGAGGAATGTCTTAAAGTTATTCGGACTACGGGTGCCCATACCCTCGATTTAACAGGTGGTGCCCCCGAAATGAACCCGAATTTCCGGTGGTTTGTAGAGGAAGCTGCCAAGGCTGGGATACAGGATTTCATTGTGCGTTCTAACCTGACTATTATGCGGGCGAATAAAAAATACCATGACCTCCCGGAATTTTTTAAAAAACACAACATCCATGTAGTCTCTTCCATGCCTCATTATACCAGAGGCAAGACCGATAAGCAACGTGGAGATGGCGTTTTTGACAAATCGATCACCGCACTGAAGCAGCTAAACTCCGTTGGTTACGGACTTCCGGGAAGTTCCCTAAGGCTTGACCTGGTATACAATCCATCCGGGGCTTTCCTACCGGGTGATCAGGCCGCACTGGAATTGGACTTCAAAAAAGCACTGAAGGAAGATTTTGACATTGATTTCCATGATTTGTTCGCAATTACCAATTTGCCTATATCCAGGTTCCTGGATTATCTGATTGCCTCAGAGAATTACGAAGAATACATGTATTCACTTGTAGAAGCCTACAATCCTGCTGCGGTAGATAATGTAATGTGCACCAATACCCTGTCTGTTAGCTGGGATGGATGGCTTTACGATTGCGATTTCAATCAGATGCTCGACCTTAAAGTGCAAAGCCAGGTACATCATATCAAGGATTACAATGAGTCCCTGCTTAACAATCGGGACATAGTGATCTCTCAGCATTGTTATGGCTGCACTGCAGGTTCAGGGAGTAGTTGTCAGGGTTCTGTAACCTAAAACATCCGTCTAAATATCATTTTCCAAGCAAGTTTTTGGGTTAAACGTGCTGTTTGTCGATCAATTTTACCGACTAAGTGGTCGGTAATTTTTTTGGTTATGGTGTTGTTGGTCGGATTTCAGACCTGTTGTCGACTTTTTTAACACCTACATCCTTTTATACCCCCTTTCGCTCAACTTCGGAGGTTCTTTATAATAGACCCGATGGTCTTTTTAACCCTAAAACCCAAATCTGATGGATAAGAATCTCAAACGCATGGCAACCATGCACCGAATGCAAGTCGCAGGTCTTGAATTATTCTATGAACAAGGCTATTACAATACAAGTATAGACGACATTTTAAAATCCCTGGAACTATCCAAGGGGGCGTTTTACTACCACTTCCAATCCAAAGAGGATTTCTTTATTAGTATTATTCAGAATCTGATTGTACAAAAAGTATACGGTACGCTTATCGAGCCTATCGAAGGCAAAGAAAATCCCCTGGTGGTTATTGAAAAGTGTCTGGATGATTCCCTGCAAAAAGCAGAGCACAATCAAATGGATTATGGCTTTGTACTGAATAATTTCCTTACCGAATTCAATGGGAGAAACGAAACCATAAGCCGTTATTTACGGGATATCCTCAAAGTCTGGGAAGTAAATATAATTTCCCTGCTGCAGAAAGGAAAATCCGATGGTTTTGTTGCCAGGCATGTACATAGCGATGCTGTTGCCAGTTTCCTGATTTCATCTTATATGGGTATTCGAACCCTAATGGTGGAAGGAAATGCAAGAATGTTACGCTATAATTATATGTCGCAATTAAAAAGCTACCTCAATAGTCTTGCACAGAAAGAGCTGGCTTAAACCCCTAAAAGCTTTTGGATCTTTTCCAAAACTGCTTCCGGTGAGATGGTTTCCATGGCATGCTCATAACCCTTTGGCATTTTATTTCCATAAATAGAAGTAGGAATCAAAGGGTACTGTGTGCGATCTGCCAACAGCGCATGTTCCGGATCCTGTCCAAATGGGTAAAACCCGGCATAGGGATGGGTTACTCCCCATAATGTAATAGTGGGAATGCCGTACATAGCCGCTAAATGGGCATTGGCGCTATCCATGGAGACCATAAGGTCCAGATGAGAGATCAGCTCCAGCTCCTGTAAAAGGTCTGTAACCCCCGCCATATTGACAACATTTTTGCAATTGGAAGCGGTCTCCTGCAAAATTTTTGCTTCTTTTCCCCCGCCTCCAAATAGGAAGATCTTAAAGGTTTGGGTATAATCGAGTTTTTGGATGACCTCTTCCATCAGGGGATAAGGG
>JABDRK010000241.1 GCA_013041785.1 Eudoraea sp. | reverse complement strand
AGTGCCTGGTGCAATAAGTGCGTAGCCGAATGGTTACTTGCCGTTCGTCTCCGTTGGCGGGAATCTACCACCGCTGTAAGTGGCAGGCTGAGATCCTTTGGCAGGTTTTTGGCAAAATGTACAATCTCGTTATTTTCCCGTTTGGTGTCTGTGATATAGACCACGTCCCCGTTTGGTGTTTCCAGATACCCCTTATCTCCTACCTGGCCTCCGCCTTCAGGATAAAATGGCGTTGGGTGGAATACCAATTGGAATTGATCTCCCTCTTTCTTTGAGCTTACTTTTCGATATTTAAGTAAGGATACCTCAGCGGTAAGGCGATCGTATCCTACGAATTCCTGAGTTTCGCCTTCTGCAAGGACTACCCAATCTTCCTTGGAAACCGCGGAAGCGGATTTAGAACGACTTTTTTGTTCCTGCATGGCTGCTTCAAATCCCGCCTCATCCAGGGAAAACCCTTTTTCTTCAAGGATAAGCGCCGTAAGGTCTATGGGAAAGCCATAGGTGTCATATAACTCAAAGGCCTTCCTGCCATCTACTGTTTTCCCTTTTGTTTTAGCCAGGGTTTGGTCCAGCAGTACCAGTCCCTGTTCCAGGGTTTTGAGGAAGGAGTGTTCTTCCTCCCGGATCACATTCTCTATAAGCTGTTGTTGTTCTGAGAGTTCCGGAAAGGCTTCCCCCATGGTATCTGCCAAAACAACGGTAAGTTTATGTATAAAAGGCTCCTCAATATTTAAAAATGTAAAGCCGTAACGGATGGCCCGCCTCAAAATCCGGCGGATTACATAACCGGCACCTGTATTACTAGGGAGCTGCCCATCTGCAATGGCAAAAGCAACGGCCCGGATATGATCTGCAATAACCCGTATGGCTACATCGGTTTCTTCTTTATCCCCATAGGACTGGCCGGTAATGCGTTCCAGATCCTTGATCAGGGGCTGGAATACATCCGTGTCGTAATTAGAGCGAACCCCCTGCAATACCATACAAAGCCGTTCAAATCCCATCCCGGTGTCCACATGGCATTCAGGCAAGGATTCCAGTTTACCATTGGACTTGCGGTTATACTGTATAAAAACCAGGTTCCAGATCTCCACTACATGAGGATGGTCCTGATTAACCAGGGAGGCTCCGTCGACCTTAGCTTTTTCCTCCGCAGAACGCAGATCCACGTGGATTTCAGAACAGGGGCCACAGGGACCCTGATCACCCATTTCCCAAAAGTTGTCTTTTTTATCGCCCATGATGATCCGTTCTTCCGGAACAATGGCCTTCCAGAAGTCAAAAGCTTCCTGATCCATTTTGAGCTGATCCGCATCCGTGCTGCCTTCAAATACGCTGACATAGAGCGACTCCGGGTCAATCTTGTAAACAGCTGTGAGTAATTCCCAGGCCCATGAAATGGCTTCCTTTTTGAAGTAATCGCCAAAACTCCAGTTGCCCAGCATCTCGAACATGGTATGGTGGTAGGTATCCTTGCCTACCTCCTCCAGGTCATTGTGCTTGCCGCTCACCCTGAGGCATTTCTGGGTATCGGCTACCCTGGGATATTTGGACCGGGTATTCCCCAGAAAATATTCTTTGAACTGGTTCATTCCGGCATTGGTAAACATAAGGGTAGGGTCGTCCTTGATCACCATAGGGGCCGAGGGAACGATTTTGTGCTTCTTCCCTTCAAAAAAGTCCAGAAATGCGGTCCTGATTTCCTTGGAATTCATAGAATTAGGTGCAGTTTTCGTAATTTTCAGGCGTTATACAAAACAATTTTTATATTTGTTTGTTTTCATATTAACGAATGCACAAAAATAGGATAAAATCCCTTCATGTCTAAGGTAAAATACTATTACGATCCGGACACCTTATCCTATCGCAAGATAGAGCCCAAAAAGTCCCGTAAATACCGGAACATCTTCCTGTTCATCGTAGGATCTGCTATTTTCGGAACGCTGGGTCATATTTTCCTGCTCAATACCAATATCCTCAATACGCCCAGGGAACTATCCCTGCAACGGGAAGTCAAAAATTTCGATTTGCAGTTTGAGCTATTGAACAAGAAGCTCGAGCAAATGGAATATGTCCTGGCGAATATAGAGGACAGGGACAATAATATTTATCGGCTGTATTTTGAGGCCAACCCCATTCCTGAAGAACAGCGCAGGGCTGGTTTTGGAGGGGTAAACCGATATCGGTCTCTGGAAGGATTCAATAATTCGGAGATGATCATCGCCACCAGCAAACGGTTAGACATTATCCAAAAGGAACTGGTAATTCAATCCCGTTCCCTGGACGAAATTGCCAAGATGGCCGAAGAGAAGGAGAAACTGCTGCAGGCTATTCCGGCCATACAACCTATCAACAATGAAGAGCTTACCCGGATGGCCTCAGGTTTTGGGTGGCGGTCCGATCCTTTTACAAAAGCAAGGAAAATGCACTGGGGTATGGATTTTACCGCTCCCAGGGGTACACCAATCTACGCAGCAGGCGACGGGGTAGTAAAGCGGGCCGACAATAGCGCGTCAGGATTTGGAAAACATATTCGTATAGACCACGGTTACGGTTACGTGACCATTTATGCACACCTCAGCAAATACAATGTGAAAAGGCGGCAAAAGGTCAAACGCGGCGACCTAATTGGTTTTGTGGGGAGTACCGGAAGGTCTGAAGCCCCGCACCTGCACTATGAGGTCAGGAAGGATGGCAAGCGTATCGATCCCATCAACTTCTACTACGGCAGTTTAACCGCCGAAGAGTTTGCAAACATGCTTAAAATTGCCAAACAGGAAAACCAATCTCTCGATTAATGCATATCGACCTTCCAGAAAAGCGGTATTACGGAATTGGCGAAGTCGCCAGGGCATTCGATGTGAATACCTCCCTCATTCGCTTTTGGGAAAAAGAGTTTGATGTTATCCAGCCCAAAAAAAACGCAAAAGGCAATCGCAAATTCACTCCGGAGGACATTAAAAACCTGCAGCTGATCTATCATTTAGTTAAAGAACGGGGGTTTACCCTGGAAGGGGCCAAGACCCACCTGCGGGAAGAGCGACTCAAAACCCTCTCCAATTTTGAGATCATCCAAAAACTGGAAAAGGTTAAGGCCGAGCTGAAAAAAATCAAAGACCAGCTCTGATGTAACAATTGGCCTTGTTTTACTACTTATAATTACTGAACTATAAAATTTGATACCTATGAAAAAATGGCTAATTCCCGTAATTATCCTGGTGGTAGTGGCATTTGTCGCGTACAACTGGGCTGTCGGATTTAATAATACCGCTGTAGAATATGAGGCCAATGCCAAAACGGCCTGGTCCAATGTGGAGAGCTCATACCAGCGCAGGAACGACCTTATCGGCAATCTCGTAAAGACCGTGCAGGGTGCGGCCGATTTTGAACGCACAACGCTCAGGGAAGTCATAGAAGCCCGTGCCAAAGCAACCTCAACCACTATTGATATAGATAATCTGACCCCACAGAACATGGCAGCATTTCAGGAGGCCCAGTCCGGACTCACCTCCGCCTTGTCGCGCTTACTCGTTGCCGTAGAACGCTATCCTGAACTGAGGGCCAATCAGAATTTTTTGGAATTACAAACGCAGCTGGAAGGCACTGAAAATCGCATCAATGTGGAAAGAAACCGCTTCAACGAAGCCGTTAACATCTATGATATCCACACGACCAAATTCCCGAATAAAATCCTGGCAGGCTGGTTTGGATTTGAGGAAATGGCCCGTTATGAGGCTGATGCCGGTTCTGAAGTGGCACCCGATGTGGATTTTGAATTTAACTAGCACATGGAGCGCTCTAAAGTAGAAGATTTTCTGTCGTTTGAGGAGGAGCAGCAAATTGTGGATGCCATCCTGGAAGCAGAAAAAGACACTTCCGGGGAAATACGGGTGCATATTGAAGCCACCACAAAAAGCGATCACTTTGATCGTGCCCGGGAAATCTTTCACATACTTAAAATGGACAATACCCGGGAGGGCAACGGGGTGCTGCTTTATGTGGCCGTGGCAGACCACAAATTCGTAATCTACGGGGATTCCGGTATCAATGATGTGGTTCCGGATGATTTCTGGACCCGGACCAAAGACACCATTGAAGGGCATTTCCGGGAAGGCCGGTTTAAAGAGGGCATTATTGCAGGAGTATTAATGGCGGGACAGGAGTTGAAAGCACATTTCCCCTGGCATCCGGATGACGAGAATGAATTGAGCAATGAGATTTCGAGGGCTTAGTATTTTAATATTCTTCCTGGGCTGGAATACGCTCATGGCCCAGTTCGTGATCCCCGAAAAACCGAAACTGCAAACCAGTGTATACGATTACATTGAATTGCTGTCCCCTTCGGAAAAAAGCACGCTCGAACAAAAACTTATCGGGTATTCCGACAGTACCTCTACCCAAATCGTAGTGGCCATTATCAACTCCACCGAAGGGGAAGATATTGATTTCCTGGGGGCGCAATGGGGACAAAAGTGGGGTATCGGACAGGCAGACAAGGACAATGGTATCCTGTTGATCTTGGCAGAGGGCGACCGCATGGTAGCCATCAGTCCCGGCTACGGCATAGAGAGCACCCTTACCGATAACCTTTGCAAAAGGATCATAGACAGACGGATCATTCCTGAGTTTAAGAAAGGGGACTATTACAGCGGGCTCAATGCCGGAGCAGACGCAATTTTTGAGGTCCTTACGGGGGAATTCGAGGAAGAGCGGTCTTTCAGTGAATCCCGTGATTTTCCATTCGGGGCCATTTTACCCTTTATCATCTTTGTAGTGATCATCATTATCCTCTCCAGCCGGAACAGAGGGGGTCGTGGCGGAGGGCGCCGGGGAGGCCGTAAAAAAGGACTCGATCTCTGGGACATCATCATCCTTAGCAATATGGGACGTGGCGGCTACCGGGGATCTTCGGGAGGTGGTTTCGGCAGTGGCAGCTTTGGCGGAGGTGGCTTTAGCGGTGGTTTCGGAGGAGGTGGCTTCGGAGGCGGTGGTGCTTCCGGTGGATGGTAGCCAGATTATTTCTTCCGCATAAAAATGGTAACAGGGACTCCGGTAAAATCAAAATGTGCCCTGAGCTGGTTTTCTAAAAAACGCTTGTAGGGTTCCTTTACGTACTGCGGCAAATTGCAGAAAAAAGCAAATTGCGGGTAGTGTGTGGGTAGCTGTGTACAGTATTTAATCTTTACATATTTCCCTTTAGTAGCCGGTGGCGGGGTGCGCTCAATTATCGGAAGCATCACATCGTTCAGTTTTCGTGTTGGGATGCGTTTTGAGCGGTTTTTATAGACCTCAAC
>JABDRK010000226.1 GCA_013041785.1 Eudoraea sp. | reverse complement strand
CGTGCGAAGATGGCACCCTGAGGGTGAAGTTCGTTAGTTCGTATTGTGGGCTCAAAGGGTGGCGACTCCCACAAATCTACAGGGTCAGGAGGTTGTACATCGTAATGGCCGTAAACCAATACAGTTGGCAGGTCCGGATCCAGAATTTTTTCTCCGTAAACGATGGGGTAACCCTGGGTTTCACAAATTTCCACGATATCACAGCCTGCCTCAGATAAGGCTTTGCTTATGGCTTCTGCTCCGTTGTAAATATCCTGCGAAAAGGCAGAATCTGCACTGATGGAGGGTATTTTTAGCAATTCAAATAGTTCCTGAATAAAACGCTCGCGGTGTTGTTCAATATATTCTTGTATTCCCTCCATAATTATTAGTTGCTTAGTTACCTAAAAGTACAAAAAACCAGCACTAATTTTTTTAAGTTGGCCTATTTTTGAATTGAAAAATTACAGTATATTTGCAACCTTTATTGAAATGCAGGCGTGGTGGTCCTGACGCGATTTCATCGGAGTCAGGAGGTAGACCCGCCCGAACGTATCTAACGGTGCGGGCAGGCACGCCAGATCTAAACAGGTTTTTAATTTTAGATCGTTTTAATGTTTTTATGCAGGCGTGGTGGAATTGGTAGACACGCTAGACTTAGGATCTAGTGCCGAAAGGTGTGAGAGTTCGAGTCTCTCCGCCTGTACAAAGTGAAGCTTCTCGAAAACGGGAAGCTTTTTTATTGAGATAGATATTGAATAGAAGATTGAGCTAAGGAGAGACGAGAAGTCAATCCAGACCGAGGCGTCAGGAAGTCTCTCCGCCTGTACAACTTAAAAACCCTTCCAAAAGAAGGGTTTTGTTTTTTATAGGGATACATAGAAACACATGTATAGAAAAACCCTTCGGTTAAGAAGGGTTTGTATGTTCCTGCAGCGTGTGGTTGCTCAGGAATTACGTTTTTGTAGTGTCATTAGCTAAAAATGAAGTTGAATAGCGCCACAAACAGACCAATTACGACACTAGCCAGGATCAATATCAAAACTACGACCATGACACTTAGGAACCCGTTAAGTAAACGGATACCCGGAGTTAGTTCTTTTCTCATTTTCAAATAGTTTCATACAATGTACAATTAATAGGATAAACCGGGTTAATCGCTCAATTATAATCGATTAACAAATCAGGCTTCCCGATTAATCGCATCTTCTCAGCAGAAAAAAAGGCTGAATTTGAATGTTGCGGTTTAATTATTCTTCTTTAGGACTCAATTTCTTTTCCAGTTCCTCGAGAGAAATTCCCTTGGTTTCGGGCATCATAAAGAGCACAAATAGCAATTGCAATACCATCATAAAAGCAAAGAAAATAAAGATGGGCCAGGGATTTTCACGGAAAATACCTCGCTCGGCATCCAAAAAAATTGGGGTTAAAAGCGTGATAAGCGCCGCGAACACCCAATGCGTGCCTGTACCCCAGGATTGCCCATAGGCACGTATCCGGTTGGGAAATATCTCTGAGATGAACACCCAGATTACTGCACCCTGTCCAATGGCATGGGAAGCAATAAACACCAGGATGAAAATCATGAGCAAGGTAGAACTGGCTCCGGAATAAAAGCACCAGCCCACCATGGCAAGGCTTAGAATGTATCCCAGCGACCCAATTTTCATCAGTTGCCGCCTTCCCAGTTGATCAATAAGCCGAATTCCGATCAGGGTAAAAATGAGGTTGACGATACCGATAGATATCGAGCTGAACAAGGATTCTTTAGCGGCTAATCCGGCCCGCTCCAGAATTTCAGGTGCGTAATACAGTACAAAATTTATACCTGATAACTGATTAAAAAAGGCAATAAGGAAAGCAAGGATCAGGGGTTTTCTATAGTATCGGGTAAAGAGCCGTTCTTTCTTAGCAGTCCCGGTATCCGTATTTTTTATCTCGATCAGCTTTTCTTGTGCATGGGTTTTATTGGAGAGAAATTCTAAAGTAGCCAGAGCTGCCTTTTCATCGTGTTTTTTTAACACAAGCCACCTTGGACTGTTGGGCACTTTGAGCACCATCAAGCTGTAAATCAATGCCGGCACTGCCTCAATACCCAGCATCCATCGCCAGTCATTTGCCCCGTCAAACCCCTTGAGCAGATAGTTCGAAATAAAAGCAATGAATATCCCGAATACGATGTTGAATTGATACAGGGCCACCAACTTCCCCCGGTTTTTTTTAGCGGAAATCTCAGAAATATATATTGGGGCTGCCACAGAGGAAGCACCAACCCCCAGCCCTCCAATAAAACGGAAGAAGGAGAACATATAAGGATCAGCCGCAAATGAGGATCCCAGGGCAGAAATAAAATACAACACCCCGATCCAGAACAGCGTCTTTTTCCTGCCAAAACGGTCGCACGGGATTCCGCCAAACAACGCCCCAATCACCGTTCCCCATAAAGCCATGGACATGATAAACGTCCCGTGAAACCAGGGAGAGGTATTCCATAAAGCCTTAATCGGGAGGTTGGCGCCACTGATTACTACCGTATCAAAGCCAAAAAGAAAACCGGCCAGAGCGGCCGTTAGGGATATTCTGAAAATTTTACGATCCATGGGTTAGTTGCTTTGGGTAAAGCTAACAAAAAATTATAGAGTGAAATTTGGTCTAGGGCTTTGAAGTATCTAGTAATTCCTTTAAATATCCCATGATTTTTGGCGTGGCCCCAACATTGTTCCGGATATAGGTAGCATTGATCAGTCCTGTTTCTTTTCGCAAATTTTGGTCTTCAAAAAGCATATCGCAGGTCTCACGAAATGATTGTTTATCAGTTACCGTCAAAATACCTTTTCGCGCTACCAGTTCCTCGGCTTCACGAAATCCTTCAAATTGTGGTCCGATAAGAACAGGTATGCCATAAACTGCCGGTTCCAGGGTATTATGCAGACCCGTTGCAAATCCTCCACCTACGTATGCGATCTGTGCAAAGCTATAGAGGCTGGTAAGTAATCCGATACTATCTACCACCAGCACCGAACAATCAAAATCTTGCGTTTCCGAAAGTTGGGAATACAAGGCTACCGTTTTCTTAATGGATTTGGTCAGGTTCCGGATGTGTGCAGGCTTAATATCATGCGGAACCAGTATGAATTTGACTTGTTTATCCGAGTTGTTGATGTAGGGAACGATTAGTTTTTCATCCTCCGGCCAGGTGCTTCCTGCTACCAGGCAGGGCTGGTCCTGTATGAAACGGCTTATAAGGGGGAGGGGTTTTTCCTGACCCAGTATTTCCATAACCCTGTCGAATCGCGTGTCCCCGCTCAGGGTGTGATTTTTGATGCCGATTGAATCGAGCAGTGCAGTAGATTTCTGATCCTGCAGGAACAAGTGATCGAATTTTCGAAGGGCAGTCCGCATAAAGCCACCATAAAAACGGAAATAAGGCTGATTCTTGCTGAAAATGGCCGAGACGAGTACCACAGGAATGTTGTTTTTTTGAAGTTCCCTGAGGTAATTGGGCCAGATCTCATATTTGATAAAAATGGCGATCCTGGGATTTGCCAGTTTAAGGAATCGCCTACAATTGGCTCGGGTGTCCATGGGCAGATAGGTGACCAGGTCCGCTTCTGCACTGTTCTTTTTTACCTCATACCCACTGGGCGAAAAGAAAGTGACCAGGATCTGATGTCCTGGATAGGCAACCTTGAGCGCTTCCATAAGCGGGAGGCCCTGTTCGTATTCCCCAAGTGAAGCAGCATGTATCCAGATCACCGGGTCTTTGGCATCCAAATGTTCTTCGAGGGTCGAAAAAACCATACGCCTTCCTGACCTGAAAAGCCTGATTTTTTTATTGAAAGGACTGACTAAATAAATTAAGAATCCAGCCAGGTAAACAAAGAAGTTATATAGAAAATACACGCCTTTCTATTTACCGCTAAAATACGCTTCTTTTTCCCAATTCATTGGTGCCCGTTCCTTAATTTTGTAATATTGTTTTCACAAGAACTACCCATGAAAAAAATACAGATGGTAGACCTTATTGGCCAGTATGAGGGCATTAAAGATGAGGTCAATGAAGCCATAACCCAAATCCTTGATACGGCTGCATTTATTAACGGACCAAAAGTCCATGAATTCCAGGCAGCTTTGGAAGCTTACCTGGGCGTTAAGCATGTTATCCCCTGTGCTAATGGCACAGACGCCCTTCAAATTGCCATGATGGGACTGGGACTCAAACCAGGAGATGAGGTGATCACTGCAGATTTCACTTTTGCGGCAACGGTAGAGGTTATCGGGTTGCTTCAACTCACCCCGGTATTGGTAGATGTAGACCCGGATACCTTCAATATAGATCCGGTGGCACTCGAAAAGGCGATTACTCCAAAGACAAGAGCGATTGTGCCTGTTCACCTATTTGGACAATGTGCAGATATGGATGCTATAATGGCGATAGCCGAAAAGCACAAGCTCTATGTTATAGAGGATAACGCCCAAGCTATTGGAGCCAATCACCAGTTTCAGGATGGAAGTAAGAAAAAGGCAGGTAATATTGGGCATGTTGGAGCCACTTCTTTTTTCCCTTCTAAAAATCTCGGATGTTACGGAGACGGGGGTGCAATATTCACCAATGATGATGATCTTGCGCATACCTTGAGAGGAATCGTTAATCACGGCATGTATACACGCTACCACCACGATGTAATTGGGGTAAATTCTCGCCTGGACTCCATACAGGCCGCCGTTTTGAATGCCAAACTTCCGCGTCTGGATGCCTATTGCGAAAGTCGGAGG
>JABDRK010000221.1 GCA_013041785.1 Eudoraea sp. | reverse complement strand
TTAAAGCCTGCGATTTTATTCCTGAGGGTTTCCTCAAAATACGGCCTGATCAATTTCCAGGATTCCTTATGTAGCTGTCCTTTGTTTTTAAATTCAGGATCACCTACAAGAGGCTCTTTATAAAGTTTGGAATAGGTATTGACTTCTTCATAAAGAGAATGCCATCGGGAAACTCCGGCAATAAGGAGCGGGGCTTTATTTGCATCCAGGGTTTTATTTACTGCCTTATCGATTTCTTTGAAAAATTTAAGGAGTTCTTTTTTTTCATCATCTTTTCCTTCACCATGGCCGTGGAAAGCCCCTTGGGCAAAACCGGCCTGTCCGGTTCGGAATTGAAGTGATTTTTGTTTATAATCATAGCCCACGGCTTCCTCCAGTTGTTCAGGGGCATGCATTTCAATAAAAAGATCTTGAAGTCCATAACGATCTGCCTGATAAAGCTTCACATGGTCCTGACTCAGTTCAAGGATATAGTATTGCCCATTTACCTGGTATAATTGAAATAAAGGCAGCAGGTAAAAATGGTCGCCGACATAGGTTGTTTTTTCAAAGGAAATGGGGAGCTGGTAATATTGTAGCCCGCTCTGCTCATTTAAAAATATAGCCAATCCATCACTGGGATTACGCCAGAGTTCACGGTCGGCTACCAAGGCTTTTATAGGAGCCAGGTACTCCGCCATCATCTGATTTTTGAGTCCGTTTAGGCTTAATATTTTTTCAAGTTCGTTGATCTGTGTTTTCAGTGTTGCCGGTCCCATCTCCTGGTTTTGTTCTTTTCCTTTTTTAAACATGGGGAGGTAGAGGGAAACGGAATTGGGCTTCTGAACACCGGCCAGACTTTTAAAAGTATCAACCGGCAGGGGGTGTGTAATATTTGTACGCATTGCTTTTACTTTTTTTCCAAAGTAGATAATGCCCCCCTAATTTAAAATGATATGCGTCAGTCGGATCAGCCGCAAATTCCTCTTAGGCGATCTGCGTATTCTTAAGCAGGAGAAATTCACTGACATTGGTCATGTCAATAGCACCCATAAGTTTGCCGTCAGAATTTACTACGGGGAAAAAACGTTGTTTTTCCCGCGCCACAAGGTCAAAAAATTCCTTTAACGGCCCCTCCTCCAGCATTATATGGAATCCGGTACTCATGAAATCCCGAACCAACAGCTCTCTGTTTTTACTGCGATTGATGATTTCTTTATGAAAGAGAACCCCGGCTATCTGTCCATTGTCCACAACCACGAAGTCCTTTTCTGTGCCCGCGAGAAGCAGGTCAATGATTTGTGTCATGGTATTATCTGGTCCTACGGTAGTAATATGGGTAAGCATGGCATCCCTTACCAGGTGCCCTTCGAGTAGTGTAGTTTGCTTTACCATTTGATTTTCCCCGTAAGCTCCGATGAAGATGAATAGTGCAATGAGGACAAGGAAGGGATTAAAAAACAAGCCCATTACAAAGAATATCACGGCCAGGGTCTGCCCAAGGGTAGCCGCAATATCTGTCGCTTTAGCACGGCTCATTCTGAAAGCCAGAAGGGCGCGTAATACCCGACCACCATCCATGGGAAATGCAGGTATTAGATTAAAGGCCACCAGCATGATATTGGCAATAAGCAAATAAAAAAGCAGGGTGTTTATACTGGGTGCCGTTAGCAACTGCTCCAGGTTTTCAGCGTCCATCCCCAAATAGGTTTTTAGGGGAACGATCAGCAATAATAGAAGGGCAATAACCACGTTTACGGCAGGTCCTGCCAGGGCTACCAGTAATTCCTGTTGTGGTTTTTCCGGCATTTTTTCCAGGGAGGCTACACCCCCGATGGGAAGCAGGGTAATCTTTTTAGTGCCGATATTGAATTTTCTGGCAGTAAGGGCATGTCCCAGCTCATGAAGCACAACACATAGAAAGAGGAACAAGATCAGGGATACATTCATTAGAGCTGAGTTCAGGTCTCCGCCTCTCCTCATATCCAGATAAACCACCCAGATTAATAACAAAGTGAACGTCCAGTGAACTTCAATTTTTATCCCGGCTACTTTTCCGAGGCTTAGTGCTCCTTTCATGATATCAATTTACATGAAACTAGCCACTTTAGCCAATTCTGACAATGACAAAGATCATTCCCTTTTTCTCCACCGTGATTTACATTTGAAATACAATAGGTAAACATATAGAGGATGGAAGTGATCGGTGAACAACATATTACCCAACTTAATGTAAAACAGTCGCTCTGGGATCAGGTTTTTACCATTGCACCCCTTGTGGTTGTAGGAACAAGGGAGAACAAGGGGTATGATCTGGCCCCCAAGCATATGGTGAGCCCAATTGGTTTTGGGCCGTATTTTGCTTTTGTGTGCACACCCAGGCATGGAACGTTCCGAAACATCCGAGAAACCGGGGAATTTACTGTTAGTTTTCCAAAACCCGATCAACTGGTGTTTACCTCTCTCAGCGCTTCCCCCAGACAGGAATCCATTTCTAAATCAGATGCAATACAGGAGACGCTACCTGTGGTGAAGGCCATGGGTATGGATGCTCCTCTTGTTGATGGCTCCTACCTGTATCTCGAATGTCGTTTTTACAAATTGATCGAAGGCTTTGATGATTATGCCATCATAACGGGAGAAGTGGTGGCTGCTTACGCTGACAAGGAATATGCCCGTTTATCTGAGCAGGACGAACAGGAACAGTTGTATAAAAACCCTTTGCTGGCCTATGTAGCCCCCGGGCGATTTGCACGTATAGCAGAAACATATAATTTCCCGTTTCCCAAAGATTTTAAAAGATGAGAAAAACGGAAACCACCATATCGGACATACAAACCTTTCTAAAGGCCCATGAAGATGAAATGCTGGTGTTTCTTAGGGAACTGGTTGCCATGGAA
>JABDRK010000206.1 GCA_013041785.1 Eudoraea sp. | reverse complement strand
GTATGGAAATCTCTGCGGGTATTTCCGGTTTACTCGTTTCGATGATATGCTGTGCCTCCTCATAAGCAAAGCGTTCATCAGAGTTAATCACCGTCTTCCCATACCATTCCTTTATCACCCGTGCATTCTGGTCTAAATGAAAGATGGCCGAAAAGGTATATTTTTCTTCATGTGGTCTCAGGGAACAGGCCTGGTTGGATAATACTTCCGGTAACATAGGCACCACCCGGTCTACCAGATAAATCGAAGTTGCGCGCTCAAAAGCCTCTTCTTCTAAAATAGTATCTGGTTGTACGTAATGGGATACATCTGCAATATGAATTCCTATTTCATAGGTGTTTCCTTCTAAAACTTTAAACGATAATGCATCATCAAAATCCTTGGCATCTTTAGGGTCTATAGTAAACGTCAGGACATCGCGCATATCCCGCCTTTTGCGGATTTCCTTTTCCAGGATCTGTGTATCCAGTTCTTTTGCATACCGTTCAACCTCGAATGGAAAAGCTGCAGGCAAACCATATTCGGCAAGGATTGCATGGATTTCGGTGTGGTGTTCCCCGGGTTTCCCTAAAACTTCCGTAATGCTTCCCATAGGAGAATCTTCATCCTCATTCCACCTGTAGATTTCCACCAATACCTTATCCCCATCCTTAGCTTTCCCTCTGTGCTCCCTGGGAATAAAAATATCGGTATACATTTTGGGATCTGACGGACGTACAAAAGCTGTTTTCTTTTGCATATCCAGCACGCCAACAAAAGAACTTTTTTTGCGTTCGATAATTCGCTTTACTTCTCCTTCAATTTTATTAGAACGGGTTTTAGGGAAGATATAAACCTCTACTTTATCGCGGTTAAATGCCCTGTTTAACCGGTTTACAGGTACAAAAATATCTTCATCCATAGCATCGGTAATAACATAAGCATTACCCCTTCCGGTGATCTGAACAACCCCCTCCACGTAATTTCCTTTGGATATTGCTTGGTATTTACCCCGTTGCTGTTGCTGAATTCTTTTTTTAGCGGTGAGTTCACCTAATCGTTTAATAAGAATATTTCTACCCTCTGTATCTGTAATACCTAATTTAGATGCTATTTGCTTGTAATTAAAGCTTTGTGTATTATTCCTTTCTAAGACTGTAAAAATACCTTTGGTGATTTCGTTTCGCCTGTGATTCTTCAGCCTTTTCTTTTTCTTCGTCATTCAATTTAATTTGCGCCCAAAATTACGGATTATAATCCGGAGGAGGCTTGTAATTGCTATTCCTTTCACAAACAGAGAAGTTATTCACATATATATACCATATACTATTTTCTTCTTTTAATAATTCCAAAATATGATGGTATATGATAGTATGTGAATAGTGATGAAAAGTTTCTACTCAATTTCTTGCAATACACAATATCCTATGTTTATTGACAAAGGCTATGGATAATATACTCCTGATAATCAGATTGTTATTTAAGTTATTCACCACCTATATACAACAGAGTTAACAGTATTTTCTTGATAAGTAAATGGGATTTGATTGTTAACTGGAATGCATTTAAGGTTAATATAATATGATTAAGTTTTAGCAAATATTCTTGTTCAATATCAAATTATTTACCAGTAGCTTTTTATTGAAGGAATAAAAAAAATAGTAGTTAGAAATTATGTTTAAGATGTTAACAATTCACGATTTATTTAATATGCTGTAAGTCAAGATTATGAATTTTTTCGTCTTCTATTATGTTAACATCCTACAAAGAAAGAATTCCCTGGGGTATTTGTAAATTTGTTTTAACCTAATAATTCAGGAAATTATGAAAGTAGCAATCGGGAATGACCATGCGGGAACAGAGTATAAATTAGCTATTGTAGGACTACTTAAATCCATGGATATACAAGTGTCAAACTACGGAACCGACGGAAGTGACAGCGTTGATTATCCCGATTTTATACATCCGGTTGCCCGTGATGTTGAGGAAGATAAGGTGGATTTGGGAATCATTATCTGCGGAAGCGGAAATGGAGCTGCAATGACCGCAAATAAACACCAGAAAGTAAGAGCTGCGCTTTGCTGGAATAAGGAAATTACAAGCCTGGCGAGACAGCACAATGATGCCAACATACTGAGTTTACCAGCGCGTTACCTGTCATTGAATCAAACTCTGGAGATGGTACAAACCTTTCTGAATACTCCTTTTGAAGGCGGGCGTCATGAGAGACGCGTAGAAAAAATACCCTGTGTTTAATCTCCATGCATAAGCACCAAGGACATAACCATACGCATTCCCACCCTGACCTGAAGGGAAGAAACCTGTTAATCTCTATCTTATTAAACATTGTGATCACGGTTTCCCAGGTGGTTGGGGGAATTATATCAGGCAGTTTGGCGCTGCTGTCTGACGCCCTGCACAATTTTAGTGACGTACTATCCCTGGTGATCAGCTATATTGCTACCCTGCTTTCAAAAAAGGAAGCTTCTACAAACAGGACTTTTGGATATAAACGGGCAGAAATTATTGCCGCCTTCGTAAACTCAGCCACCCTGATTGTGGTTGCTGTAATTCTTATCATAGAAGCGGTGGAACGATTTATGGATCCACAACCGATTGGCTACAACCTGGTTATATGGCTGTCTTTACTCGGTGTTATAGCTAATGGTTTCAGTGTTTTGCTATTAAAAAAGGATGCGGGTCGGAATATGAATATGCGGTCAGCGTATTTACACTTGTTAACCGACATGATGGCCTCGGTGGCAGTTCTTTTAGGTGGGTTATTAATGAAATTCTATGGTGTTTTCTGGATAGACCCGCTGCTTACCGTGCTTATCGCGCTTTATCTGGTATATATGGGATATGACCTGCTCAGGGCATCCACGCGCGTATTGATGCTCTTCACCCCGGATACCCTGGAGGTACAGCAAATTGTTGAGGCTATTTCCCAGATTCCCAGGATCAAAAACGTACATCATGTGCATATATGGCAGTTAAACGAACAGGAAGTACACCTGGAAGCGCATATTGATTTTAGTGAAGACATCAATCTCTCTGAATTTGACAGCATCCTGGACAAGATCGAGGAAAAAGTATTCCACAAATTTGGAATTAACCACGTCAACATACAGCCGGAGTATGGTAAATGTGACAGCAAAAAAATGATAGTACAGGACTAAAAAATGAGGATCCTTACAAAATCTTTTGAAGATCTATCCCTAACGGAGTTGTACCAATTACTGCAATTGCGGAGCGAGGTTTTTGTCGTAGAACAGGAGTGCGCCTATCAGGATGTAGACGGAATGGATCAGGAAGCTTTGCATGTGATGGGTTTTGAAGGTGAAGTAATGCTTGCTTATACCCGGGTTTTCCCTCCGGGTGTTTATGATGATTACGCACGAATTGGCAGGGTAGTGGTGCGAAAAACCGTTAGAAGCAAAGGCCTGGGAGTTGATATAATGAAAGCCACCATGGAGGCGGTCAAAGCCAAATACAACACCTCAAAAATGAGTTTGTCAGCTCAGACCTATTTGGTAAAATTCTATCGGGACATGGGTTTCCATGAAACCGGAAACGAATACCTGGAAGATGGGATACCGCATATTTTGATGGTGAAGGATTGAAAGGATTATGCTGTTTACCCCGATAAAATCAGAAGCTTTTTTTTACTTCCGCTTTACTCACCTTCCCCATTACATTCCTGGGCAGTTCTTTAACAAAGTTTATTTTTCTTGGGATTTTATAGCCCGGCAAAAATGCTTTTAAATAGTCCTGCAGTTCTTCTGTAGTTAAAGCACCCTGACAGACAACTGCAGCCGCCACCAATTCTCCCCATTCTTCGTTGGGAATACCAACCACGGCACAATCCAATACAACCGGATGTTTCCTTAAAACTTCTTCGATTTCCAGAGCAGATATCTTATAGCCTCCGGATTTGATGATGTCTACACTCCTCCTCCCCAGGATCTGATAGGAATCCTCATTCCAAATAGCCATATCCCCGGTACGGAACCAGCCGTCTTCTGTAAATGCTTCTTGGGTTGCCTTTTCATTTCGCCAGTATTCCCTAAAGACACACGGCCCTTTTACCTGGATCTCACCCTGCCGCCCAACAGCAACCTCCTCTTCATTTTCATCCACCAGCCGAAGTTGTACCCCTGGCAGGGGCAGGCCCACATGTCCGGCTTTGCGCTCCCCTTGGT